>JAJFIN010000510.1 GCA_021774955.1 Alphaproteobacteria bacterium
ATCGTCAGGGCGATAAGCGTGAGCACGATCATCAATCGATTACGCACCGATCCATCGATAATTGAATTTAGCATACTGTTGGTCCCGCCTTAATGATTGTGTACGGAGAAACCGCTTTTCGCGAGTTCCGATTGAACAAAAAAAGCGCCCGCAACAACCAGGCGTGTGCCCTCAGGCAAGCCGTCGATAACGGTCATATCATCGACAATGCGCACGATCTTGATTTCTTCCGATTTGAAGTGCGCCGGTCCGCCCTCGACAAACACCACCCAATCGCCATCCGCGCTTCGTAATACCGATGACGACGGTACCGCCAGCACGGCTTGCAGTTTGGCGCTATCGATGCGAGTTTCGACATACATGCCTGGATGCAGACGGTCGCCCTCATTTCCGACTTCCATCCGGACACCGATGGTGCGGGTCTCTTCATCAAGCGTGTGGAATTTTTGAATCACCCTGGCCGAACGCCAGCCAAGATCCGGTATGCGAATCTGGGCCCCTTCACCAATGGCGATGTCCCGGGCAAGCTCTGGCGACAACCGGCTTTCAACCCACAACAGATTTTCGTTGACGATGTTAAACAGAACACGTCCTGGCTCAACCAGTTCACCAACGATGAATGCATCACTGACAATGGTCCCGCCCTGGGGAGCCTGAAGAATAAAGGTCCCAGGATTTTGCGCAGCACCAAGGTCAAGATCTTGCTCGAGCTGAGACTCAGACATGCCATAAGCCAGGGCTTGCGCGCGCGCTTGCTGATAGGCAATGCGGGCCGTGCTGAAGCGCTTGATCGACACCACCGACGACCCCAGTTTTTCAACCCGTTTCCATTCTTTGTAGGCGACCAGCAAATCACTCATCGCGGCCGCCAACGCCACACTCGACAAAGTAACGAGCGGTTGACCGGATTCTACCTCGTCACCCAAACGGGCGTGACGTTCGATCACCTGGGCGGTAATACGCGGCGCCACCTGGCTGCTAAGATAAGCGTTGAGCTTAACTTCACCTGGCGCTTTCACCGCGCTTTGAAGCGTTTGTTGAACGAGCGGTGCCACAACAATACCAGCCATGTCCATCGACGCTTTGGTCAGTTCAATGGTGCCCGCTTCGTCTTCGTGCCCGCCGGTTTCTTCTTCGTGCCCGCCCTCATGCTCGCCCTCATGTCCGCGCTCATCTTCTGCCGCTATTACGGCATGTGACATCACAAAAATCAGGGCAGCGGCGATAAGCCAAATCTTTTTCATCGTTGTTCTCCTAAGGCTTGAACCCATTGTGTCGCGCGGCCAGACGCCGCCAGCCAGTCAAACCACGCTTGCCAGGTTTTCTGGCGTAACTCAGCAGCGGTGACTTCGATGTCCAATGCTTGTTCAATTTGAACCAGATAGTCGGTGGCATTTAGATCGCCTGCGGAATATTTAAGGTTCAGGGTTTTGATCTGTTTTGAGAGCGCCGGATTGCCATCGCGTTGCCAGGCCTGCCAGGCTTTGAGGGTAACGTCATAGCGCCGTTTGCTGGCCAACAAACTTGGCTTGGCCGCATAAATGGCATTGTAATAAACCCGGTCAGCAGCAACTGCATCATGTTTGGCGGCATTCACTTCGGCCTGATAAGTGTTAAATACATTTATTGGAATCGACACAGACACCCCGAGAAAATCATCGCCTTCATCCTGTCCGCCACGCACACTCACGCGCGGGTCGGGAAGTTGGTCCAGACGCGCGCGTTTTATTTCCGCCTGCGAAGCGTCGAGCTCATTTCTCAGTATTCGAATGTCCGGTAATTTCGTGATCAGCGCATCCAGTTGATCCATTTCCACGACAATTTTGGGGAACCGCGATGGCATGATAGGCGACCTCAACATCCCGGCCACCGGATATCCGGCGGCCAAATCAAGCGCTCTTTGATCCGCCGCTAATTCGGCGTCAGCCTCCGCCTGTAGAATGAGTGTCTCTGAAAGCGCCAACCGGGCCAGATTAAGCTCACCTTCATCGATATCGCCGGCTTGAAATCCCTGTGTCGCGATATCGGAAAATCGGGTCATCAACAGCGCCCGTTCACCAAACAACGACGCGATTTCCGAGGCCGCTTGATATTCGACAAGCGCCGTCAATAGATCCAGTGTCACTTCTTGTCGAGTTCTGTCGCCCATCGCCTCAACCGCACGGTATTGATATTGGGCCACTTTACCGCTAGCCCGCGACTTGCCACTCCAATCGATCTCCTGGCCGACGCCAAACAATTGAGTTTCCGGCGCCCCTTCTTTGTCTTCCATTTCATATTCAAACTCGGGATTATAGCGCCAGCGCGACGCCGCCTTTTGGCGCGCTTGCGCGGCCTCCGCCCTGGCTTGCGCTTCTTCAATCTTCGGATGGCGGCTCCAGACGTTCTCAACAAATGCCGCCAATACGGATTGATCGACCGGTGCTGCGTCAGCGACCTCTTGGCCGTAGGATATCTGTGGATAGCTCCAGAAAAGCGCCTGGCTCAGCACCAGCGCACCGGTAAACTTGTTCATGATCGTAACTCATCTTTTCCAAACAGGAAGCAACGTTCCGCATAGAGATTCTATGTCGATTGCACGAAGCCAAAGATATGGCCGGACACAGGCATGCCTGTAAGCAGGCAGGCACACCTATCCAAAAAAATTAAGCAATCGGAGGTTTGGAAATCGACGGAAAGGAAGAAGGAGGTGCGGTTTCATCGACCATATCGAATCCGGCCCCGTCAGCCAGCCCTTCAGCGTAGAGCGCGGTGTGGCTCATATTGCCATTATGGTGGCTACAAGCATGCCCGCATATGAGATCGCCATCGGGAAGGCTTTCATCTCCGCTATCACCAGGATCGCTAAGAAACGCCACATGGTGGTCATCTCCAGCGCCCGCACTCTCATGCACGTGTGAAAAATCCACAACGCTGGAAAGCGTTAATGATAATATGATCAAGGCAATCAGGTTACGCATAGTCACAATCATCTATCAGAGAGTGGCGGGTACTGAAAGTAAAATATAAGTAACCTTGTATCTCAGCTTGCGATCGAGGTGCGATGGCGGGAAAATCCCATTGACCGGTCTCTTCACCTGTCTCACACCTATCTGTCACCCTGGACAAGCGAACGCATGTGAGCGCGACGCGGCATCCAGTAAAAACAAAGCCAGCGATTCCAGCGGAGAGTCCATAGTTTACTGGATACCCGTTTTCACGAGCACAGGCCCGATCAAGAGCCCAATGGCTTTCGTGTTTTAAAAATATCTAAGAGTATTGTCCCCAGTTCCGCATCGCTCCTTCTCCGCTCCCCTTCTCAACCATGGTAGCCCTTCGGGTGGTTGAGAAGGGGAGCGGGCCCGGACATGAACCCGGTCAGCATCAAGACACCGGCGTGCGGCTTCGTATTTTCTGGGGAGGCAAAAGTAAACGTCATAGGTCGCCCCTTAATTCAGTACAGCCTCATTAAAAATCTGGAGGTTGACCGTGATAGAGACGATAGAGCCGGACGGCTTCGCGTTGCATGGTCCGGGCCAGAAACGACAGCCCGAAGGGGCTCGGCGGATCGGTCAGGCAGGTCGCCTCCGCCAGGTTCTCAAACAGCACCACCGCACCCACCAGGCGGAGCAGTGGCTCTTCCATGGCAAGCTGCGTCGCTTGGTCTATCAAGCCGCCTTGATGTCTCTGTTTGCGATTATGTTCGCGATCGTCAACCGCCTGGTCGATCCGTTGCTCAAGAGCCTCGTGCAAATCATAATATTTCTGCTGTTCATCATCCGTACAGGAAGTGTTTTGGAGAGAATCGTCTCCGGCCACGATCTCGTCTTCTGTTGCGCTCTCATTTTCTTCCTCGCTCATGATGCTATCCCCATGCCGGGCCAGCCGGGCGGCGTTGCCACGATCATCTGGTTGAGGTCATCCAGGGCCGAGCGGCAAAGATGGCACTCAATGCACCTGTCATGGACACCCCAATCCATCACGGTAATGATGTGTTTCAATTTAGCCCGCACGCCCATCAGGCTGGTGGCGTCGGTTTCGGCCAAGGTTTCCTCGGCCGCGGCAAGAATATTGTAGCGCGCGTTATAGGCTTCTTGATTGTTTGGCGAGACCCGCAATGCCGCCTCCGCCTCCCTGACCCGGTAATAGGCCATATGGGCCGGGTCGCGGCCGAGGGGATCCGGGCTCTGCAAAGCGGGTGGCAATAGAGCTTGCACCGGAAGCGCGGCGCCGGTGAGCGCGCCCGTCACTGCCCCAGTTAGTGCCAAGCTGCTGGTGCCGATTAACAATTGTCTGCGATTTGTGATAGGCGTGTGATCAGCCATGCCGACCTCCTTGAGTAGGTTGGTTTGGTCAGGGCTGTGTTGGTGTCTCATCACTTTCACGGCCCGCTTGTGGGACAGTACTGCAGGGGGTCGATATCGAGGGAGCGCACAGATTCGCCTTGCGCTGCCGTTGTCAGCGCCCCCAAGGTTGGGTACTGTGATCTCAAGTTAACCAAACCTGTGTTCCGTGTCAACAACTTTGGTGATAATGATGCAACCTTCGCAATGTCGTATGGCTCGCGCAGCCCTAAAGATCAGCGTGCGCGAGTTGGCGAAGAGGGCTGGCGTTGCCGCGAACACGATTACTCGTTTCGAGACGGAGAAGTCGCGTGGCTATGCGGATACGGTTGCCAAAATCCAAAAAGCACTGGAAAAAGCAGGTGTTATATTCATCGCCGAGAATGGCGGCGGCCCCGGTGTGCGGTTGAGGAAATGAGTGTGGAACCAGTAGCAATCTCTAAAAATGTATTTGTCAAAATTGCTAACCTGCTGCCCATGTTTTTCATTCGATGGTATTGGACAGAAGAACGCCTTGCCAAGAAAATCGATATAGATTTGCGGCCGAGAAGTCGGCCTACTCTTAATTTACCACAAATTGAAATATGGCTGAGGGTCATCAATATGGGCTGGTTCAATCTCAGGCTGGATCGTATCGAAGTTAAAACCTCTTTTTCCGTCGCGCAGCTAAAGGCGGCGTGCCTCGA
>JAJFIN010000052.1 GCA_021774955.1 Alphaproteobacteria bacterium
ACCGGATTCGCCGTTGCTAGACCTATCATGAGTTTCGGTGGCAAAGAATCCAAACATGAGAACTTAATCCATGCTCTGCAAGAAAACACTGAAATGCGTCAATTGTTTCTTTCCCTTTTGCAAGCAGAAGTTTTTCGAATCGACTTGGTATGACACTACTATCACGGGATAAAGCTCGTTGAACAATCTCAACATCTAAACGTCCTGGTGTATGGATCTCAACATGATCAAAGCCTGCACCAGAAAACAATTCAACCATCCCCTTTACCGACAAAAAATTCAAATGAAAGGGTGGCATGACACTCCGCGAATTTTCCCACAGCACCTGAATATCAAAACCATCCGCACCTAAACAGGTAACTATTGCTGTTCCCCCGGGAGCCGTCACCTTACAAAGTGCGCGGGCAAATATCTCTGGTTCAAAAACATGTTCAAGCACTTCAAAACAAGTAACAAGGTCTCCTATGGCGCCTGGTTGTTCGCATTGATCTTCAATAAAACCTTCAAATACCTCAATACCTTCACGTCGGCAATTTTCAGCGGCCTCTTCACCCGGTTCAATTCCGCAAATCTCCGCATCTTCATGCCGTTTTTTCCATTCCAGCAAAAATGCTCCACTCGCGCAGCCAACATCGAGCACTCGTCCTGGGTTTCTATTTTCGCTTCCCTCTAAGTATCCCTCAATCCGCCTTACATTTGGGAAAAGAATGGACGCTTTTCGTTTTTCTCCCGTTCTGGCCAATATCGTATCGCACCAAAACTTCTGAGACTCCGACGAGGCATAATAGCGCAACAATTCTGCTGAGTTCGGTCGTGGCGATGCATAGAGACTATTACAGTCATTGCACTGAACATATTGGAAAGAATGCTTGGTAAAGCCTGCTTGGTATTGATTACCTCCACAAGCTGGACAATCAACGGTTACCAATTGATCTCGATCAAAAAACTCTTCGGCATCGATAGCACTCAATGCCATAAACTCGTCAAATATTTCTTTTGGACGTATTTCTTCTTCACTAATTTCCGCAGATGTTTCAACGGACGATTTCATGTCAGACTCCGCATCAACGATTTTTGACCGCCGCAAGACCCATTCTACAGGCAGTATCAATCATGCGTGTATCAACGCTGTAGGCAATGAAGTTGAAACCGCTATCAACAGCCTCTTGCAGTCTTTGTGGATCAGGTTCAACAACATGAATTCCACCGGGCTTCCCAAGCGAAATTGCTGTTTGGCGTACGCGATCAATTGCCTCCAAAACATCTGGATGATCAAGTTCCCCAATAAGGCCCATTGATGCAGATAGATCATATGGCCCCAGCATATAGCCATCGACACCATCAACGCTCAATATCTCTCGGCAATTATCTATTGCATTGATGTGCTCGAGCTGAACGATGCACACTGCCTCTTCTTCCAACCACCTGCAATAGCCAACAAGCCCCGAAGGAGATCCGTAGCGCTGAGCTCGGGCCAACCCTACACCTCGTTTGCCTGAAGGAGGGTATTGCATTGATTCGACTGCAATTCGAGCCTGATCTGACGTTTCAACCATCGGAACGATAATCCCGGTCGCCCCCGCATCCATCACGCGTTTAATCAAATTCGGATCATTGTTTGTCAAACGAATGAGGCAAGGTGTCTCGCAACCAACAACAGCGCGTATTAAAGATTCGGCAGACTGTAAATCGATCGTCGTATGTTCCAAATCTACGGCCACCCAATCAAATCCAGCCCTGGACATGATCTCACCCACGACGGGATGGCCAATCATGATCCACCCACCTACGGAGAGACTTCCAGATTTGAGCTCAGTCTTCAGCGATTTTTTCAATTTTGTACCCACTTAACTGGCTTCAGTTCATGCTGGAAAACTTCTATTGGTCTCGACAAGCACTATTCAGGAGAAACGCCCATCAAGTTGTCCAGGACACAATGGCAAATGCTGCAATGAAGCAACTCAACAAATCCATATTCGCATGCAGGTACGTAGAAGTTGAGATCTCCCTGCTGCCGTAGTGGGTTGTCTGCTCCAAACCCACTTAAAGTCACAACCTCTGAACCCACGCTACGGGCAGCTTTCACTGAGTTTAAGATATTTTGAGATTTTCCGGAGCTGCTAATCGCAACCAAAACATCTTCTTTTTCTGCATGACGCTCGATCTGAAACCCAAAAACATTCTCATAGCCAAGATCATTGCCAAGGCAAGTTAAAAACATTGGATCATTAAACGACATAGCTTTCATTTCGCCATTCTTAAAAAAATCGATAGCCATGTGGCTCGCAATGGAAGCACTGCCACCATTCCCAACAAACATGATTTTACCCCGCCCCTCACTGGCTGCACGGCACAACCGCGCGAACTCAGCAACAGCTAGATCAAACTCCAATTGATGACCCTCACCAGATGACACTTCAATCCTCTTGGAGTAATCATCAAGTGCTGCAAAGTACCTGGTTGCATAATTCGTATTCTCTTGAAGCATTTCCAAATTCCGTACGGTTAAGTCGGTGATTCATCCCAGTTCAACTTTTGTTGTCTAAAAATCAGTGCACAGGCCCGACGAGTAAAACCAAAGCCGCGAATCTAAACGATTCTACATGAAAAATATCGAATAAAGTGCGATCCGGCCGCC
>JAJFIN010000511.1 GCA_021774955.1 Alphaproteobacteria bacterium
CGAGGATTTGTGTGAGCGCATCAAGGGCTGATTGCGATTCGTCCAACAGCGCCGGGTCACGCAAATCATCGGGCGTCAGCTGTTCGCGGTAATGTTTATCGGCCCACACAGTAAGATCCTTATACAGATCATCATCCATAAACACGCGCGGCTTGATTGATGCCCGTTCTTCTTCGGTCATCACCACCCGCAAACGAAGACAGGCTGGACCGCCGCCATTGCGCATGCTTTGACGCAGATCGGCAAAATGAACAGACCCGATCGGCCCTTCTTCTTCCGAAATGCGGTCGAGATATTTTTTCACCCGTTTGTTTTCGTGGGCCTCAACAGGTGCGATCAATGTCATTTGGGTGTCACCCGGCACACTAATCAGCTGCGAATTAAACACATAGGACGACACCGCATCGGCCACACTTGCGTCCGCCTCCGGCATTTCAACAATCTGCAAAGCGCCACCCATAGCTTTTTGTAATTGTTTCAACGTGTTTTTCTGATCGAGAAAAGCGCGCTCGTGACAAAACAGAACGCGCTCATTACCAACCGCAATCACATCATTGTGGAACACACCTTCATCGATGACGTCCGGATTTTGCTGTGCCAGCACAACGCGACCAGGGTCAAGATCATGGAGACGAACGAGAGCCTCGCTCGCCTCATAGGTTTGGCGTGCTGGAAACTTTGCCGGTCTTGGTTTGTTGTCATCAAGCGCGTAACGCCCGAAGACAAAAAACTCGACGCCCTTGGCCCCATATTCTTCACAGAACCGCGTATGATTAGCAGCCCCTTCATCACCAAAATGATCATGGGCGGGCAACGGCGCGTGGTGAACAAAATGTTCAGGATCGGCAAAAATCGTCTCAAGCACCCGACCTGTGATCTCAGGTTCCAGCGAACGGTGCATCATGGAATCAAGATTGGCCGGCGTAAAATGAACGCGGCCATCACCGGTATCGGCGCTCGGCGAAACGGTGGCGGCATTGGCTGTCCACATGGAGGAGGCCGACGACACCAGACCCAACAAAGCCGGCGAGACCTTCCAGGCCGCTTCCAAGCTGCGCGCTGGAGACCCAGTAAAACCCAAATCATGGAGCGTGCGCATATGAGGTCGCTCATGGGGCGGCAACACCGCTTGGCCCAGGCCGAGGCCCGCGAGCATATGCATTTTCTCAAGGCCTTGTAAGACCGCTTGCTTTGGATTGGACGGAAGATTGGTGTTTTTGTCCGACGCGATATTGCCATAGGACAGGCCGGCATAAGAATGGGTCGGACCAACTAGGCCGTCGAAATTAAACTCGCGCGCACTCATCAAGAAAGTCCTGGAATTTTTTGGTCCGGCAAAGCAAGCACATCGCTTTCCATCGAGGCCATCGGATAGGCGCAATAGTCAGCCGCATAATATGCACTGGGTCGGTGATTACCGCTCAACCCAATGCCGCCAAAGGGTGCCGCACTAGACGCACCTGTGAGTGGTTTGTTCCAGTTCACAATCCCAGCCCGGATGCGCGTTAGAAATTGTTGGTAAAGCGCTGCATCATCGCTGAGAAGCCCAGCCGCCAAGCCAAAGCGCGTGGCATTAGCTTGCTCGATAGCCTGCTCGAAGGTTGGCACACGGAGAACTTGTAACAGGGGGCCAAATATTTCTTCGTCGGGTCTCGCTTGCGAAGTATCGACTTCGATGAGACCGGGGGTCAGGAACGGAATGCCCTCTTGGGATCGTTCACTTTTGCGCAGCGCTTTACCGCTTGACGCGAGCAGTGCTTGTTGTTGGACCAGGATTTTATCGGCCGCGGCATTAGTGATAACCGGCCCCATATAAGGTTCGGGACTTTCCGTGAAAGCACCAACACGGATCGTCTCCATCCGCGCGAGAAGCGCCTCAACAATCTGATTGCCTGCTTTTCCTTCCGGCACAATCAGCCGCC
This sequence comes from Alphaproteobacteria bacterium, assembly GCA_021774955.1. Taxonomy (GTDB): domain Bacteria; phylum Pseudomonadota; class Alphaproteobacteria; order M2410; family M2410; genus JAJFIN01. The sequence continues at coordinate 1,923 of JAJFIN010000511.1, forward strand.
GCGCACAGGTGCAACGCTGGCCTGATGTTACATAAGCCGACTGCACGATCATCAGCGCCGCCGCCTCATACTGGTCGGTATCCCAGACAATCAGCGGATTGTTGCCACCCAGTTCAAGTGCCAGAATTTTCTCTGTTTGGCCGCCAAACTCTTCATGCAAAAGCCGACCGACGCTAGCGCTACCGGTAAACAGCAAGCCATCGATATCCCCGTGACGAGAAAGCACTTCACCGGTTTCGCGTGCACCTTGCACCAGATTGAGAACACCGTTTGGCAGTCCCGCCGTTTCCCAACACCGCACCACCGCCTGCGCTGCCAGCGGGGTCAATTCACTGGGTTTGAAAATCAGCGTATTGCCAGCCAGAAGCGCCGGCACAATATGTCCGTTCGGCAAATGACCTGGGAAATTAAACGGTCCGTACACGGCAAGAACACCATGGGCACGGTGGCGCAAAGCCGTACGCCCGCCTGCCACTTCGTTTATCTTTGTCGGCGTCCGTTCATTATAGGCATTGGCTGAGATATCAATCTTGTTGATCATCGCCGACACTTCGCCCAAAGCATCCCAAAACGGTTTGCCATTTTCCTGAGAGATGATCTCCGCGAGTTGTTCTTTGCGTTCGGTGAGAAGAGATTTAAACCGATGGACGATTTCTAACCGGTGTTCAAAACTCCGATTGGACCAGTCCGGAAAAGCGGCACGCGCCGATTTCACCGCATCGTCGACATCAAGTGCGTTCGCCGCGCCGCCTTGCCACAGCATGTCTTCGGTTGCCGGATTGGTCGAGGTAAATGCGTCTCCGTGACCGGGTTGCCACTTCCCATCGATAAAAAGGTCATCTTGTTCCATCAAGCACCCTATCTAACACTGACATAATGAACCTGCGAACCTGGCTCAATATTAAGGAGTTCGGCGGCCTCGCGATCAATATCAACCTCACCGTTGGACAGCCGCACCAAGCCTGCGCGCGTCAATCGGAAATGCTCTGCTTCACCCGCGGCAATCAACGCCTCACCGAGGTAATCTCCGGTTTGCGGTAGAGCAGCTCTGACGGCCGACACTTGCGCCACTGCGGTGTTCTTCACCGCCACCACATCGTCGATCGCGGCTTCCACACACGGGCCAGCATCAAAAATATCGACATGGCGTTCATAGCGAAACCCTTCTGACTTGAGCATGGCGAGAGCCGGTGCGGCATGTTCGTGCGGCTTGCCAATGACCGCTTGTGCCTCCTCAGGAAGAAGATCGACATAGATCGGTGATTTCGGCATCAGATCAGCAATGAATTGATTGTTGCTAACGGCATTCAAGTGATCAGCCTGGTGAAACGTCATGTCAAAAAAGTTTTTGCCCAGCGCGCGCCAAAACGGCGAATGCCCCGACGCATCCTGCCAACCGCGCATCTCAGCCATAACATTTTGTGGAAAGCGGTTTCGATGGGCCGCGATGAAAACATAACGACTGCGCGCCAAACAACGGCCATTACCATGGGCACGAAATTCTGGCGCCAAATATAAAGTGCCAACTTCTGTATGACCGACATAATCGTTCACCAGATGCAAAATATCATGAGTTTTATGGATCTTCGGTTCTGATGACACATGGGTCGTCTTGGTGATTTTATAGGAATAAAACGGCTTATCGAGACCAATGCCCGCATAAAGCGCTGCTGTGCCCCCAACGCGGTTGGTTTCCATATCGACAAACACAAACAAATAGGATTCCGCCCCCGGCTCTTCGATAGCCTTACAAAGACCATCGTGAGATTGGTGCACCTTTTCAGCTAAAGCGTCGCGATCTGCCGGCAGGGTCGTCATCCCGCCTTCTATCGATGAGGCTAGCTCGAAAAGACGATCCACATCTCCCAAACGGGCGGGGCGGATCAGGATCATGGGGGGCTCCTGGTATTTTGAATTGAGCGCCAGTGTGGGCCGCGTAACGATCAATTGTCAAGCGATGCACCTCTCCTACCCACACCAATAAACTTAATGATTCCAA
>JAJFIN010000512.1 GCA_021774955.1 Alphaproteobacteria bacterium
GTGGCGATTGTCACCGGGGCTGGCGAGCGTGCGTTTAGCGCTGGCAATGATTTGAAATATCAAGCGTCCGGGGGTGAGTTAACGTGGCCGGATAGTGGATTTGCCGGTCTTACCGCGCGTTACAATATGATCAAACCGGTGATCGCTGCGGTCAATGGTGTCGCCATGGGCGGTGGCTTCGAAATCGCGTTAGCGTGCGATATTATCATTGCTTCGGATAATGCGCGTTTTGCATTGCCAGAACCGAAAGTGGGACTAGCCGCCGCTGCCGGTGGTATGCATCGTCTGCCGCGGCAAATTGGAATGAAACGCGCTATGGGTATCATGCTTACCGCCCGCCATGTGCCGGCTGATGAAGCCAAGGAGCTTGGTATCGTCAATGAAGTTGTTCCGCAAGCTGAGTTAATGGATGCCGCGAAAAGATGGGCCTCGATGATATTGGAGTGCTCACCGATGTCGATCAAAGCGACCAAACAATGTGGCTATCAAGGGATGGACATCGCTAATTTGAGTGAAGCCGTCAGCGGCACTTATCCGGCCTTCAAGGCGTTGTGGAAGAGTAGCGATTTCGTTGAAGGGCCGATGGCGTTTTCTGAAAAACGCGCCCCTCAATGGACAAACGAATAGAATAGGGTCAATTGAATGGCTGGGTATGATTACATCATTGTGGGCGCCGGAAGTGCTGGCTGCGTCCTAGCAAACCGATTGTCGGCTGATCCGAGTATTCGGGTTTTGCTTCTCGAGGCAGGCGGTAAAGATAACCACACGCTGATCAAAATGCCCGCCGGCGTGGGCAGGCTGATCAGTAAAAAATCCAAGTTTAATTGGTGGTATCACACGGAAGGCCAGACCAACCTGGCCAACCGCAAGCTTTATTGGCCGCGCGGGAAAGTTCTGGGTGGGTCGAGTTCTATCAACGGGATGATCTATATTCGGGGGCACGCCCGTGACTATGATCAATGGCGGCAGATGGGCCTTGAGGGCTGGAGTTATGCCGATATCTTACCGTACTTCAAACGCTCTGAAACGGCTGAGCGCGGCGCGGATGATTTTCGCGGCGATGATGGCCCGCTTTATGTGCAGCGGCCCAAAACCGAGCATCCGCTGTTTCGCACCTACATTGAGGCGGGGCGTCAAGCCGGTTATCCGCTTACGGATGATTTTAACGGTCGCCAACAAGAGGGCTTTGGTCTTTATGAACAAACCATCAAAGAGGGCCGCCGATGGAGCGCGGCTCAGGGTTATCTTGTACCAGTTCTGAAGCGGGAAAACCTCACCGTTGAGATTGGCGCCCACACGACCCGCGTGTTGTTTGAAAAAGGCCGTGCTGTTGGCGTTGAGTATGCGCAAGGGCGTGACCGCAAACAGGTTTGGGCGAACCGAGAAGTGATCTTGTCTGGCGGCGTGATCAACTCACCTCAATTGTTGATGCTGTCGGGGATCGGCGATGGTGATTATCTCAAAAAATTTGATATTCCGGTCGTTGCCGATTTGCCAGGTGTTGGTAAGAACCTGCAAGACCACCTGGATTGTTCGCTGGGTTATGAGTGCAAACAGCCGATCACGGCTTACAAATATGTATCGCCTTTCCAACAGCTAAAAACGGGTATTCAGTATTTAGCGACCAAGAAGGGGGCAGGGGCCACGCAATGGCTCGAGGCTGGGGCTTTTGTCAAAAGTAGACAAGAGCTTGAAATTCCTGATCTGCAACTTCATTTCGTGTGCGCCTTGATGCAGAACCACGGAATGACCGTCATGGATCGCCATGGCTTTAGTGCTCATGCGTTACAGTTGCGCCCAGAAAGCCGAGGCTTCGTCGCCTTGCGCTCTGTTGATCCACTGGATGCGCCCTTGATACAGCCAAACTATCTGCAAGTCGAAGCTGATCGGATCACTTTGCGCCAGGGTGTAAAAATGACCCGTGAGATTGTCGGCCAGACGGCTTTTGATCCTTATCGGGGACCGGAACTGAGTCCAGGCAGTAATGCCCAATCAGACGAAGAACTGGATCGCTGGATCCAGAAGTCGGCGGAATCTTTGTATCATCCGGTTGGCACATGCAAGATGGGCCATGATGACCAGGCGGTTGTCGATGGCAATCTCAAAGTTCATTCAGTGGAGGGGCTTCGCGTTGTTGACGCGTCTATTATGCCGACACTGATTGGCGGCAACACCAATGCGCCGACTATTATGATCGCTGAAAAGTTATCAGATGTCATACTTGGACGACCACCGTTGCCAGCTGAAGATGTTCGCATTGCCGAAGATGATCTTCAGTCTACGGCAGCTTAGGTGATTGTTAAATCAGCCTCGCGAATGGACAAGACGAAGATAAGACGGATGGGCACCACTAAGAACTGACTTTGCCGCAACCGGAGAGCTTGCGACGGCGTTGCCATCCAGCAATTCAATATCTGAAACCTTGTGCTTTACCAGTTTGCGATTACCGAGTTCGCGTATTGGTTCTAGCGAACAAGCGGTTCCAATGATGCGTGTCGGCTGTTGATACTGATCGAGCAATGGCAATAGCAAGATCTCACATTTGAATTGGGCCTTGTCGAGTGTGTAGGCCGAATAGTGAATGTGCCCACCGCGACGCAGTGTGATCATTTGGTCAATCAACATACGGATTGAGCGACGTTGATTTCCTTCCCATAGCTGAAGAAAATTTTGATCTCGAAATTCACGCCCGTAATTTTCACACAATGCTGTTCCCGCAAGACGAAAGACCAAATGGTCGGGGTCGATGCGTTCTAAAATAAATGTGTTAGGCAAGGCGTCCTTGATCTGAAGAGGATCAATTTCACTTCGCGCCGGCAACCTTTTGCTCTGACCCAGACTGCTCCAATGGTCAAACAAGGTCCGCGTAACATAGTGTCTCATAATTCTTCCCACTTGAGACAACCAACCAAGATTCCCGGAATTGATCCGTTGGTCGTTCGTCGCCCACTTCAATTGTTCCAACACGAGGCAACTTTTTTGATGTTGTCGCCTTCGAGAGTGTTAAGAGCAGTTTCCGTGCCAGAACGGTGGGATTGCGAGGGTTGTGGGGAGGAAGGGTGTTTGATCACACAGTCGAAGTATGAGTTCAATCACGGAAATGTATGGTGAGTTCTATCGAATCTCTGGTAAATGCTTATGTTTGTCAGGTGGATGCATGATGACCAGAAAGCGCGATCAGGCGGCGCATGGTTAACGCGAAAGATCACTCTGTGAGCGAAATCGAATTCTATTTTGATTGTTCAAGTCCGTGGACATATTTTGCGTTTAGCAGAATTCATGAAATAGCAGAACGAAGACAGGCTGAGATCATCTGG
>JAJFIN010000513.1 GCA_021774955.1 Alphaproteobacteria bacterium
GAGCTACTTGGCAGGTTGTCATATTGACTTCATCAAAGAACGTCACAGCAATAAGCATGTCCGCTTCACTGGCCCCAGCACGATCCAAAATGTGAGGGTGGGATCCATGACCGACAATGGCTTGAACATCTAATTGCTCGGAGATTTGCTGGACGAGGTCGGGAGATCGATCAACCACTGTTACGTGATTGTTCTCCGCGGCAAGCTGGCGTGCAATGCCGAAGCCCACCTGACCTGCGCCACAAATAATTACTTTCATAGTGGGTGGTAACTCCCGATTGCGACTCGTTAGTCGCCCAGGTCATTTTGACGGGCATTGTGATTGACGCCAAGAGATTTCAATTTGCGGTGCAAGGCGGAGCGCTCCATGCCAATGAAAGACGCGGTTCTTGATATATTGCCACCAAATCGATTGATTTGCGCCATAAGGTATTCACGCTCAAAGTGTTCTCGGGCATCACGTAATGGTAATGAAATAATATTTTCAGTGCCAATTGCAGAGGGCATTTGAGGACCACTTGACCCCACTTCGGGCGGCAACATTTCTAGAGTTATGGCTACATCATCGCTGCCATTGGCCATGATGAGCATGCGCTCAACGACATTGCGCAATTGCCGAACATTTCCGGGCCAATCATGGGTCTGTAAAGCGGCCATAGCTTCCTCGCCCACATTCATTGGCGACATGCCGGCTGATTGGGAGAAGTGATTCATAAAATGGTCAATGAGAATGGGAACATCGTCACGTCGTTCAGAAAGTGCTGGAACACGCAATGGGACCACGTTGAGCCTGTGATAGAGATCTTCTCGAAAACGGCCGACACTGATTTCGTGCCGCAAATTTCGGCTGGTCGCAGAGATAACCCGGACATCTACTTTGACTAAGGGACCACCGCCTAGCCGTTGAAATGTTTGGTCGACTAGAACCCGAAGGATTTTGGTCTGCGTCTCCTGCGGCATGTCAGCGACTTCATCAAGGAATAAGGTGCCACCATGAGCGCTCTCGAACACGCCAACGCGGCGTGGTTGGTCTGGTGTTTCCTCAACACCAAAGAGTTCTTCTTCAACTCGCTCTGGCGCCATCATTGCTGCATTGATTGCGACAAATGGATAAGAGCTGCGACGTGATTGAGCATGGATCAGGCGTGCGACAACTTCTTTGCCCGACCCCGGATTGCCGGTGATGAATACACGACTGCCTGTGGGGGCAACTTTATCAATCATTTGGCGAATCTGATTGATAGCCTGACTGCGGCCGACGAAATCGGTTTCATCCCCTGCCCGCAAACGCAGTTCAGTGTTTTCTCGCTTCAGGCGGTTGGCTTCCAACGCGCGCTCAACGGCTAGGATCAATCTGTCGGCTTTGAATGGTTTTTCGACAAAATCATAAGCGCCACGTTTGATCGCCGACACAGCAGTCTCGATATTGCCGTGGCCACTTATTATCACGATCGGCAAATCTGGGTGTTCACCCTTGATAACATCAAGCAATTCCAATCCATCAAGACGGCTGCCATGGAGCCATATATCCAGGACGACCAAAGATGGTTTTCGTGCCTTGATCTCTGTTTGCGTTTGATCACTATCTGATGCCATCCGGGTTTCGTACCCTTCGTCGTCGAGAATGCCAGCGATCAATTCACGAATATCCGATTCATCATCAACTATAAGGATATCTCGTGCCATACTTTACCCACCCTTTACTTGCATATGAATTGCACCTGCCGCGTCACCGACGTTAGTTGGCACAGGTTCCGGTCGATTTTCGGTTTGTTCGAGACTACGGTGTGGGAAAACCATCCGCACCATGGCGCCTTGCTTTCCTGCGGGCGCGTCGTCGATGATCAGATCACCTTCATGATCTTCCATCACCTTACGGACGATTGCTAACCCCAAACCAGTTCCTTTTTGGCGTGTGGTCATGTAGGGCTCGGTCAACCTATGGCGATGTTCACTCGGCAAACCACACCCGTTATCGGTGATCTCTAACAGGATATGGAAACCGGAATCGGCTAATCGGACGGTGATTGCCCCTTTGAAATTATCATCCTCTTGGGCAGTCCGTGTGGCAACGGCCTCGCCCGCGTTTTTAAGAATGTTGGTGAGCGCTTGCGAGACCAAACGTCCATCGCAAAGCAGTTCAATCTCTCCTTCTGGGGCTTCCAGATCGTAGGTGATGTCTTGATTGGCGACCCTCTGCATGAACACGCATTGACGCGTGATGTCATTGAGATCGTGTTTTTTCATGACGGGTGCGGGCATGCGGGCAAAAGATGAAAATTCATCGACCATTTTACCGATGTCGTTCACTTGCCTAATAATTGTCTCCGTACATTGATCAAAGACTGCGGGATCGGTCGTGATTTCTCCGCTGTATTTTCTTCTCAAGCGTTCTGCTGAAAGCTGGATCGGTGTGAGTGGGTTTTTAATTTCATGGGCAATGCGGCGGGCGACATCCGCCCAAGCTGAAGTGCGCTGGGCAACTACAAGCTCGCTGATATCATCAAACGTAATGACAAGATCGCGTGCTTGTTGTTCATCGAATTCACGCGAAATGCGGACATTGAAATTTCGTTCACCACCGGATCGTTTTAATTCAACCTGACCGCTCACTTCACGTTTGGCGGCCGGACCTCTGGCTCCAGCTTGTTTCAAAAGGGTTTCTATTTCGGGCAAGACTTCCAGGAAAGGTCGTCCTATCAAATCTTTTGGAGACATTTCTAAAAGTTCATAAGCAGACTTGTTGGCGATGGTGACGCAACCATCTGAATCCAATCCAACAACTCCGGCGCTGACACCTGACAAGACGGCTTCGGTGAATTGTCGGCGCTCATCCATTTGTCTGTTTGCTTCGATCAGTTCATGTCTTTGGCTATATAATTGCCCAGTCATGCGGTTGAAGGTTCGTCCGAGCGTTGCAATCTCATCATCGCCATCAGATACGGTGACACGGACTGAAAGGTCTCCGTCACTCACTCGTTCAGCCCCGGATACTAAATCCCCGATGGGTAGTACCATACGCGTCGCGGCCCACAGACCGAGCCAAATCGCAGCGAGTAAGACCAGAATGGCGATGAGGATATAAGTCAGGATAAAGGCAAATTGAAAGCCGAACAAATTGAGATAGGAATCCTCATATTTCTTGGCTGCCTCGTTAATGAGATGTGCTTGTTCAAGAACGTGTGGCGAGATGGACCGAATTGCGAAGACATAGCGGTATTCTCTGGCTGGAACACGAACGAGACCTTGAAGTTGGTTTTTGTCGATCTCAGTAAAAGGCAAGAATGTATTGTCTTGAATGGCGGCAAATTGAGGTTCGCGTGGCAATGTCGGTTCGATTACGCCCGGCTGGCGATGGCTTGCCCAAGTCGACCCATCCTCAGTGAGTAGATAGATTGCCGTAAAGTTATGAGTACCACCGTTGTCTCTCAATAGATCGACGACAGCTTTCTTATATTCTGTAGTAGCAACATCGAATTCCTCCGCCTGCTGTTGAATCACTTGCAGTGTCTGAAGGAGTTCAGGAAGTTCGGCGGCCATGTTTCGCCAGTGGGCGTCAACATAAGCATCGGCAATCTTAACAGAATTTTCGACTGCCACTTGAACAGGCTTGCCGAACCAATCTTCAGCGGCATAGTTAAAAGTAATGACCGCGAAGCTGATACCGAAAATCGCAGGTATGATCGCAACGATGCTAAATAGCGCTACAAATCTAGAATGAAGTTTTGCTCCTGCCGCGCCGCGCCGCCGTGCTAGCCAAATTTTGGCTAATTGCCATGTGATCAGTGATACCAGTGTCAGCCCGACCGTGGCATTGGCAATGAGAAGTGCAACAAGTTGCTGGCGTTCTGGCCCCGCCGTACCGGAGCGTCCGAAATACAGGTAATTTAGGAAACCAAGAACAATAGCAATAACCGTTACCCCAACGGCCAGCATGCCTGGTGCAATTCTGTTTCTGACCCAAATAGCAGCTCGGCCAAGAGCAGAATTCTCTATGGCAGCAAAATGTGCTTCCATATCAATGTGTTAAACCCCAACGCCAATGTGTGGCGGCACAAGTGCCACATTGTGGCATTATTACATCACTTAAGCCCGCGCACCACCTCTATTTGGAGTTCTCGAATTTTTTTTCTGAGCGTGTTTCGATTAAGGCCAAGTAATTCAGACGCCTTGATCTGATTTCCGCGGGTCGCCCGCAAACAAATTTCAATCATTGGCCTCTCCACCTCTTTCAATAGGCGGTCATATAGCCCAATAGGCGGCAGGCTTCCCGCGTGGGCCGAGAAATAGCGTTTTAGATGATCTTCAACAGCTTCACTAAGGCTTTGGTTTCGTGTTGATCCGTTTGCCAGCGCGGAAGGAGATTTTTGCTCTGCTAGCTCTTGGTGGATGATGTCGCTGTTTATTCTTTCTTCGGTATACAGCGCAGCAATTCTGCTCAT
>JAJFIN010000514.1 GCA_021774955.1 Alphaproteobacteria bacterium
AAGCAACGTCACTCAAATGTGCCGCCGCCCATCGCAAAGTTTTTTCCGTTGCTGATTCCGATGGAAACAATGCCGAGGTGAATTCCATGAGACAATCACCCAACGTTTCGTTGCGTGCAGTGAGATGGGTCAATCCCCTGATCCCACTCATCAAGGGATCTTCCTTTTTGACATCTTCCGGCAATCGATTAAAAAATACTCCTTCACGTACGCCGAATGCTGACACGATTATTCGCTTTGCACAGGCCGCGCGAAGAAGTTCCTTGAGCACAATTCCTGCGTAGGGCACCGTTTCGAGACGGCGCGACGAGATCCCCTGTATAGACGCAAGTGACACACCACTCTGGCCTGCAATCAGACTGGCAAAATTCCCCGCTTCATCTGCTGTCAGTTCATATTGATGAAGTATGTGCACCGGATAATTACTCTGAAGCATGTGGACTTTCGCCAGGGCTCTCCATGCGCCACCTACAAGGTAAAGCGTTTCACATTGATTAGTTTTGATAATTTCATCGTTGGATAATTGTGTGCGCACAAATTTGGTTACTTCACTTTGACCTTTATCCAACAACCTCAATGAACCAATAGGTAATGTCGTACCAGCCTTTATCTGACCACGATCCATGGCGATCAGTTCCAAGCTTCCTCCACCGAGATCACCAATAAGACCATTTGCTGTAGGTATTCCGGCCAGCACGCCCATCGCTGCCATTTTGGCTTCTTCATCGCCTGACCAAACGGCAATTGGGACATCTAGTATTACATTTGCGCTATTCACAAAATCGGAACTGTTCGTGGCCTCTCTCACAGCAGCAGTCGCAAAAGCTTCAATCTCCAACACGCCCAGGCTGTTGCAGATCGAACGAAACCTCTTCAATGCCGATACTGCTCGCTCAATTCCTCTCGCGTGTAAAAGGCCAGTCGTCCCAAGATCACGACCGAGGCCACACAAAACTTTCTCGTTAAAATAGATCGAGGGATACCGAACGAGGTCCTCGAAAACTACCAGACGAACAGAATTCGATCCGATATCAATGACGGCAAACAAACTACTTTTTGAGGATGGCTGGGTGATCTTCAAACTCCGCCCTCCCGCATAGGCGATGTCATTGGGGACCGCCCAGGTCAGCGGCAAAACGTTTCGACAGCAAGGTGGGCACATTTTCAGCATCGGTCAAGGCTGTACCGCGCCCAGACAGACTTGGATTTGTCATGAAATATGAGTGCGCACAAAATTCTACTTCACCCGCGGCAGCTCGAATCCGGGTGTAGATACCCTCAGAATTGAGAGACCAGCTTTGTACGTTGTCTTGTAAATTTGCCACCATGATTTGTTCGAGCACCTGAAGGTGGACTGTCGGGTTGTCGATCGGCACCAAAGCTTCGACACGTCTATCAAGGTTGCGCGGCATCCAGTCCGCGGATGAAATATAAACTTTGGCCTGCTCTGAAGGTAGCGGTGCACCATTGGCGAAACATATAATACGCGAATGCTCAAGGTAACGACCAACAATACTCTTGACGCGAATATTCTCAGAAAGACCAGGAAGACCCGGCCGCAAACAACATATACCGCGCACGATAAGGTCTATCGACGCGCCCGCCTCGCTCGCTTTGTACAAAACATCAATGATATCTGGATCAACTAAAGCATTGAGCTTGGCCCAGATCGCAGCAGGTTTACCCGCTTTAGCATTTTCTATTTCTTGTTCCACATCGGAAATTATGCGGTCTTTCAATCCCATAGGTGAAATTGAAATCTTACCTAGATTTCGAGGGGGAACATATCCGGTGATATAATTGAAAACCTGCGAAACATCTTGAGCCAAGACGGGGTCACAACTGAACAATGATAGGTCTTGATAAATTTTCGCTGTGACGGGGTGATAGTTCCCCGTCCCCAAATGACAATAGGATCGAAGTTGTCCCCCTTCACGCCGAACGACCATGGACAGCTTTGCGTGGGTTTTAAACTCAATAAATCCGTAAACCACTTGAACACCAGAGCGTTCCAAATCACGTGCAACTCGGATGTTTGCTTCCTCATCGAACCGCGCCTTAAGTTCAATGATCGCCGTTACTGACTTGCCGGCCTCTGCGGCTTCAATCAGTGCTTGGACAATCGAAGATTGGGTGCTCGTTCGGTAAAGCGTTTGCTTTATAGAGACCACATTCGGGTCCGCTGCTGCCTGGCGTAAAAATTGAACGACAACATCAAAAGATTCGTAGGGGTGATGGACAATGATGTCTTTCTTCAATATTGCTGCGAAGCAATCCCCAGCAAAATCTCGGATGCGCTCTGGAAAACGGGCAGCAGTAGATTTGTACTGGAGATCTTTGCGTTCATCGAGGATGAGCGCTGTTGCTTCTGCCAATCCGAGAATCTCGTCAACAAGAACAATCTGATGTTCCCCCACTTCCAGTTCGCTTGCGACTAGATCTTGCAATGATTTGGGCATTGATGATTCAAGCTTGAGTCGAACAACTGAACCGCGTCGTCTTTTCTTCAGTGCACTTTCAAATAGCCGAACGAGGTCTTCTGACTCTTCTTGCAGCTCAATATCACTGTCGCGAATGATACGAAATGCGCCACGGCCAATTACCTCGTAATTCGGAAACACCTTGTAAAGAAATATGGAGATCAAATTTTCAAGCGTGATGAAGCGTGCGACCTGCTCACCATGTTGAGCGTCCGCGGGAAGACGCACAAACCGATCAATCTGCCGCGGGACCGGTAAAAGTGCATTCATCAAATGTCCATCGGTCTCTTGACGCAACTGAATGGCCAAAGAGAATCCGAGATTTGGGATAAAGGGAAATGGATGTGCCGGGTCAATCGCCAGCGGCGTCACGATCGGAAAGACCTCGCTCATGAACCAGTCTTCCAAATAGGTTCGGTCGACCTCAGAAATTTCGCCCGGACCAATAACGCAAATTCCGTGATCATTGAGCTCAGCGACTAGCTCATGCCAGCGTGCTTGCTGTTCCTGGATCAATAATTCAGCTTTTGAGTTGATGCGCGCGAGCTGTTGAGCTGGCGTTAGTCCATCCAGACTCTCGTCTGAGACACCGAGCTTCACCTGGGCCCAAAGGCCCGCGACGCGCACCATATAGAATTCATCAAGATTGTTGGCTGAGATCGACAAAAACCTAAGTCGTTCTAGCAAGGGATGATTGAGGTTTTGTGCTTCTTCCAACACCCGCATATTGAACGCCAACCAGGAAAGCTCACGATTAAAAAAACGTTTGGGGGAAGAAAGGGAAATCTCGTTTGTCTTTGCGCGTACCGACTGGTCGATAGGCACTACAGAGCTTTCACTGTTATGGGTCGGTTTACTCATCAAATCCGCAATTTGGGTTTTTCAATCCGTTTCGGCCAAGATCTTACACCAAAAGTATTTCCGGCAAGTGAGGGAATGATATCAGATCAAACCTGCGCCAAAATTTCTTTGACCAGAGCCAAATTTATTGGCTTCCGGCGGACTAACGCCGTTTTATCTAACCTATCAACAATATCTATTACATTGTCAAAGTTTCTCTCTATCCTATTGATTATATAGATTAATATCTCCTTATTTACCTTTATTTGACGATCGCTAAAGTGCTTGCTTACGACACCGAGGAGGAGACGCTCGTCTGGTAGATTGAGGCTGGCAACATGAACCAGTGAAAGGCGAGTTTTAAGATCTGGCAGGCTAACCCCCCATCTATTTGGGGGCGTGCGTGCGGTGAGCAATAGCGATGTATTGTTTTCGTTTACATAATTCAGTAGGTGAAAAAATGCTGTTTCATCGCTGGGCGTGTCACAATCTTCAAGACAAACTGCACTTTTCTCACATAGGTCCGGGATAATTGTTTCGTTCAAATCGACTACCTGCTGAATGCGCGCACCACTGCGTTGTTGCCAAACTTTGGCAAGATGGGTTTTTCCCGAACCTTCAGGTCCGGTGAGACAGACAACACCGCTTGGCCAATCTGGCCACGCATCCATCAGCTTCACAGCATGTTCATTGCTGTCACTGACAAAAAAATCCTCGCGCCCATAAGCCGTACGAATGGGCAGATCGAACGTTAATTGATTATCAGCTTGGCTCATCAGATTTTTTATCGTTATTTTTCTTTTGTTCTGCTGTTCCATTGTCAGGAATATCTTGAGATGGCGTCAAAGCTGAAGCGCTTGTGACTGCCTCGCCAGCTTGATCGGCCGCTAAGGGAGGAAGTTCTGTTGCCTCCGCCATTAACCCATCACCTTGATAGAGCGTGCTGCGCAAATAGTCGGCAATCCCATGTCGAACAAAAACGCCAATCGCCGCCGCTATGGGAACCGATAGCAGCATGCCTACAAAACCAAATAAACTACCAAATGCTAACAGACCAAAGATTAGCCAGACCGGATGAAGGCCAATATTTTTTCCAACTAAATTTGGTGTGAGGAAATTTCCTTCGAGTACCTGTCCGGCTATGAAAATTGCTCCAATTACAGCAACCATCTCAGGCTGATCCGGGAGAAACTGAAACAAAGACAAGACCACCGACAAAATAAGCCCAATTATCATACCGACAAAGGGAATAAAGCTAATCAAACCGGATATGATGCCGACAATAAGTCCAAACTCGAGCCCTGCCAATTGCAAACTAGTGGCATAAAATATCGCCAAAATTATGCAGACCGTACCTGTTCCACGTACAAATCCCGACAACATTACATCAATCTCTTTGCTGATGACTCGAATACGCGCGGCATAGGGGCGCGGCAGTAGAGCGTCGATGTGAGCGATCATTCTATCCCAATCATTCAACAGATAAAACGAAACAACCGGTGTTATCGCCAGGAGACTGATCAGGTTGAGAAGGGCTAGGCCGCGATTAGCAATGTTTTGCAATATGTTTGCTGCAAACGGAACAATCTTGGCGCCAAGTTCATCAGATTGGTCAATGAGATCATTGAAACGTCCGTCCGTCCGCTCGACAAAGAAAGCATAGAAGCGGTCGACATATCCCGGCACGGCTTCAATGAGAGCTGCGAATTGATCGCCGATTAACGGAATGAGCAATATGATCCCTGCGGCCAGCAAGATAAAAAATATGATGGTAATGATCGTTGTAGCGGCAAGCCGAGGCAGACCCCATTTTTCAAGCCGATCAGCGACGGGATCCAAAAAATAAGCCACGGCGAGTCCGGCCACAAAAGGTAAAAGGACGTCACTCAGCAAGTAGAGAAGCACACCAGCGGCAAGGATTGTGATCACCCAAATCCTTGCCTGTTTTTGAACCGACATTGTTGCTCCTAAATTTTCATTTTTTCTGAACTTCAACAGACAACTTTTTATTGGTCCGTTTCACCTTCAGTTTGCCAGCCATAAATGCTGCGAATCCAACTTGCCAGATACACCAGCCAAGAAATAGCCGTCGTACCCCCAACAATGTAGGTGCCAATTCTCGCAATGTCGCCGTCTGGTACTTCAAATCCGAGCGAGAAGAGCAAATAAGCGGCTAAAAGGATTTGCGCTAGAGTGTTTATTTTGCTGGTGAAGTGCGGTGCGATCTCGAGGTCATAGCCTAACATCTGCGAAATCATTATAGCCCCGATGATCGCGATGTCTCGACTGATAACCAGTATAAACAACCAGTTTGGAATGACACCTTGTAAACCGAGAGTAACAAAGACACCAACCAGCAGAGCTTTGTCTGCTATGGGATCGAGATATGCCCCTACCCGTGTGGCAGCGTTAAATCTCTTGGCTATAAAACCATCAACGCCATCAGACGCACCTGCTGCCACGAAAAGCCAAAAAGCTGCACCAAACTCACCGTCGAGAATGAACGTGATTACAAACGGGACGCTGACAGCACGCGCAATTGTTATCAGATTGGGAACGATATAGATCAACTGCACTGCACAGATCCCGTGGCGATTATTGGGATGTCTCTACTAAATCAGAATTAACGCTCTGGGAACCCAAAGATCCAGTCGGCTTGCCTTGCTGGCCGAAAATACTGTTACGCGACACATTCCCATTATAGGTGGATCGGCTGCCAAACTGTTGCGTAACATCTGCAATCTGTTCTTCAAAACGGATAAGCCAATAAATTGGCTCCCCCTTTTCAGGGGCTGAGCTGATCGCGTTATCCAAGAAATCGAAAAATCCACTGTCACCCACTGAGGAGGATGTCACTCCTTCACGGCCTGGGAGCGGGCCTGATCCAATCGAACCAGATGCATCACCGGTAAGATCAATAACGTTGCCAACACTATCGGCACACCGTCCAGCCGTAACTCCAGCTGCTTGAACATTACTACAAAAGTCTTGCCCCGCGGTTGCTTCATCATAAATTGGTGACAACAATATGTTCTTTTGAATAAGTGAGAGTGCAAGTTGATCGGTTGATCCTACTACAGACAAAGTCATTTCTGCCCCGCTGGTCGAAACACCATGCAGCTGATTTTCTACAATACTTGGTGTGTCTTCAATGGCCCGCCTGATCGAGAGCCACTCGTCCAAAGATTCGAAACGGGCTGAGACGACGAGGTCTTCTCGTTGACCATACCGAATAATCGTTTTTGCTTTCCAATCCTCTTGCAGTCGCTCGACCACACGATCAATCGCCAAAGTATATGCGGCGGCTTCATCCTCACCCATAGGACTGTCGATCAAAAACCCTTCAGCGGCTGTAGGTGTTAGCCTGGCTATTTCGAGACGAAGAGGTTGACCTTCATCGTCTTGAATGGCTGCTGCAATAATTACATCTTGAACACCGTACCGTTCAGCAAAGCGTGCTAGACGGTAATAATCACCGGAAATAATTGCTTCACGGGGCGCCGCTAGAGCATCACCCAGATCGCCTAAGGGCATGAGTACAGGTAGAAGCTCGTTAGAATATTCGCGCTCTAGCCAAAGGTCGCGCCATATATTTTCCTCTCCCCATGCATTGATCTCGCCTCCTCTTACCAGGACGGGAAGAACAATTGCAGAGCGCGCACGAGCTTCGCTGAAAGGAATACTTGTTTCTCTCAGAACTCGGCGTACTTCATCCGGTTTGAACCGATAGGTGATTGTCGCCAGATAGCGTGTCGGGCTATTTTTTTCTCCCGACACCTCGAACCCGGCTCCCATGGTTGTGACTTCGCGAGTTTTAAGGACCGGCAACAATGGCCAATCTGTGCGCATGGTCCAGCGTTGGAATAAGATCCGGAGGGCCAAAGCGCGCCCCTGGCGGATGGCAATGATCCTGGCTTCGGCAGCTTCGTCAGCCGTAGCGTCAACCGGAACATTTCGAACGGTGAAAATATCAGATGTTTGCGCGTGAACGCTCTCACTCAAGAAAACGGTAAAAGCTGCAAGGAAACCAACGAGTTGCGCACTCTTCCAGCAAAAGCCTTTAATCACGTTTTCTACCCCCGATACTGAACGGTACATGGTTTAAACTCTCATACCGTTTTTTATAGGCCGTGGCTACCAGAGGACCACATTATTTAAACTCGATGATGAACAATTTTTCCCAGAATTCCGACGATATTGTGTCCCCTTCTTGCATCTTACACGTGGAATTGGACACAATTCTTAACGGAAGACCAAATGTTGCTTGAACAGATTGTTGTGATGCGATTAATGGGCGGCGAACCGTGAGTCGCAGGTGGCCGGAACCCTCATGACTTCATCTAAATCTTCTGACAAACGCAATGGTTACACCTATGCGCAATCTGGTGTCGATATTGATGCCGGCAATGCGTTGGTAAAGGCTATAGGTCCTTTGGCCGCATCGACGCGTAGAAGTGGCGCAGATGCGGAGCTGGGTGGATTTGGTGGGTTATTCGATTTGAAAGCAGCTGGCTTCGAAGATCCCATCCTTGTAGCTGCTAATGATGGTGTCGGCACCAAGCTGAAAATCGCAATTGAGATTGGGAAACACGATACTGTCGGGATTGACCTTGTCGCCATGTGTGTCAATGACCTCATTGTCCAAGGTGCGGAACCATTGTTGTTTTTGGATTATTTCTCATCCGGTAAATTGGATGTGAAGGAAGCAACCAATATTGTCTCTGGCATTGCTGAGGGGTGTAGACAAGCCGGTGCTGCCCTCATCGGTGGTGAAACCGCTGAGATGCCTGGCATGTATGCCGATGGCGATTATGACCTCGCAGGATTTGCTCTGGGTGCCGCAGAACGTGGAACTCTTTTACCCAAGGATGACCTCAGCGAAGGGGATGTCCTTGTCGGGCTCTGCTCGCATGGGCTTCATTCTAATGGCTACTCGTTGGTACGAAGGCTCGTGGCCGACCACGGACAGGACCTTGATGCACCAGCACCCTTTGATCCAAGCAAAACTTTGGGGGAAGCGTTGCTCACGCCAACGCGTATTTACGTGAAATCCTTGATGCCATTGATTCGTGAGGGCTCGGTGAAAGCTCTTGCACACATTACCGGTGGTGGCATCACAGAAAACCTTCCGCGCGTCCTCAATTCATCAAATAATGCTGAGATCGATCTTTCAAAATGGTTGGTGCCACTTGTGTTCAAATGGCTTGATGACATGGGTAATTTGGGTGCCGATGAGTTACTGAGAACGTTTAATTGCGGTATCGGTATGATTGCAGTTGTTGCCAAAGAGCAAGCCCAACACGTTGCCTCCAGTCTGCGAGAGGCTGGTGAAGCGGCCTATGAAATCGGTCATTTGATTGAGGCGCACGAAGGAGAATCCCGCGTGCAATATGTCGGGCAATTGAGGTATTCCTGATGTTGAAATTGGGTGTTTTGATCTCAGGCCGCGGCAGCAACCTTCAATCCCTAATTGATGCGACACAACACCCGAATTTTCCCGCAGAAATTGTCACCGTCATTTCAAACAGACCAGACGCACAAGGCCTTGAACGAGCAGAAAAGGCTAATATTCCAGCCCATGCGATTGACCACAAAGCTTTTGAAGATCGTGAGACCTTTGAAGATGCTGTGCACAAAATTCTTGAGGCGGCTGGCGTTGAACTTTTGTGCAATGCGGGTTTCATGCGCATCCTGACGGATGGATTTGTCAAAAAATGGCACGATAAGCAAATCAACATCCATCCCTCTCTTCTCCCCGCCTTTGGCGGCATTCATGTTCACGAACGCGTCCTTGAGGCGGGTGCGCGCGTTTCTGGCTGCACTGTGCACTATGTTCGCAACGATGTGGATACCGGCCCGATCATCGGGCAAGCCGCCGTCCCAGTTCTTCCAGATGACACATTTGATAGTCTGTCTGCACGCGTACTCGAACAAGAATATAAGCTCTACCCGCTTTGTGTTCGATTGATCGCGGAAAACAAAATTCGAATAGTAAATGAACGTGTCGTCTATGCCGACGACGCAGAGTTTAACGGATCATTGTTTGCGGGATGATTGGATGTCTAGAACGCGAAAGCTAATACTCGGGATTGGTCTTTTGGGTTCAACGCTTTTGCTGTTGCTGTCGTGGTATCTGCCGCTCATGTCCATTCGAACGGCGGTGATCTTTTTCGATGAAGTATCTATCCTTGGCGCGATGGCGGTACTCTATCAGGATGGATTTACATTTCTTGCCGTTCTGGTTTTAGTGTTTGCAATTATATTCCCGGCTCTTAAGCTTTTCGTTATGGGAATTGCATGGCGTGGCGCCACGCGTGATCAGTCCCTTGATGCCGTCAGCGGGCCACTCTCGTTATTTGATCGGCTCGGCAAGTGGTCGATGCTCGATGTGTTTATCGCCGCTGTTGTCGTCGTGGGGATACAAAGCTCGCTTATTTCAGATGTCGCGATCCATCCTGGACTTTATTGTTTCGCCGCTTCGGTTCTTTTGTCCATGCTCGTAAGTGGCGACCTGAGGCAACAGTTGAGCAAGGCAGAGAAATCTCAAACTGAGGTAATCGCGAAATAAAAAACCCCACACTCAACATGTGGGGTTTTGATCACTTGATATAAATAACTGAAATTTAACCTACAATCTCATCGTCTGTGAAAAAGAAGGCGATTTCTTCTTTGGCTGTTTCCGGCGCATCAGACCCGTGGACCGAGTTGCGCTCAATGTTTTCAGCAAACAGTTTGCGGATGGTTCCATCAGCAGCATCTTCGGGGTTTGTTGCGCCCATAACTTCGCGGTTTCGGGCAATAGCATTCTCGCCTTCCAAAACCTGAACGACAACGGGTTCGGATGTCATAAAGGCAACCAGATCGTTGAAGAACGGGCGTTCTTTGTGAACACCATAAAAGCTCTCGGCCTGATCTTTGGTCATATGGATCCGCTTTTGAGCCACGATCCGGAGGCCTGCTTCTTCGAATTTGGCGGTGATTTGGCCTGTGAGGTTCCGAGCCGTTGCGTCGGGCTTGATGATGGAGAAGGTCCGTTCCAGTGACATTTTTGTAATCCCGTCTGATCAAATGGCAAATTGGGTTCGCGGCCTTATAACGGTGCTTTTTGTGCACTGCAAGACCTGCTAAGAAGCGCGCCCATGTTACACATTAATGACCTGACATACCGCATTGAAGGGCGGGAAATACTTGAGCATGCTACCGCAGCAATCCCCGCTAGCCACAAAGTTGGCCTGGTGGGTCGAAACGGTGCGGGCAAATCAACTCTGTTGCGGCTGATTCAGGGTCATATCCATCTCGATGACGGATCAATTACAACCCCGCGTAATTGTCGTATCGGAGCCGTAGCCCAAGAAGCACCAAGCGACGACACGAGTTTGATCGAAACCGTCCTCGCTGCCGATAAAGAACGCGCTGCCCTTCTGCGGGAAGCCGAGACCACCGATAATCCTGGGCGCATTTCGGAGATCCAGCTGCGTTTGGCAGACATTGAAGCACACTCCGCTCCGGCGCGAGCCGCGACGATTTTGGCAGGCTTAGGCTTTGATGATGAAGCACAGGCCCAACCTTGTTCGTCGTTCTCGGGTGGATGGCGTATGCGCGTTGCCCTGGCTGCAGTATTGTTTACCCGACCAGATATTTTGTTGCTTGATGAACCAACGAACTATCTCGATCTCGAGGGAACATTGTGGTTGGAAAGCTATCTGCGCGCTTATCCGTTCACGATCCTATTGGTTAGCCATGACCGCGACTTATTAAACACCTGTGTGAACAGCATTCTCCATCTCGAAGGTGGACGGCTAAAACTTTACTCTGGTGGATACGATTATTTTGAACGGACCAGGCGCGAACAACAAGAACTCCAATTGAAACTGAAAGCAAAACAAGACGATCAGCGACGTCATATGGAAGCTTTTGTCGAACGATTTAGATATAAGGCGAGTAAAGCAAAGCAGGCTCAAAGCCGCGTTAAGGCATTGGCCAAATTACAACCCATTGTATCGATTGTTGATGAACACACAGTTCCGTTTCATTTCAACAACCCTTCGGAATTACGCTCCCCCATCATCCGTATGGAAAAAGTCTCTGTTGGCTATGAACCAGACAAGCCAGTGCTCAGAGACATTACTTTACGCATTGACCATGATGACCGCATTGCTTTGCTGGGTGCGAATGGTAATGGCAAATCAACTTTTGCGAAATTGATATCGGGGCGATTAGAACGTCAATCGGGAGAGCTCTTTCGCTCCAAGAAACTTGATATTGCCTATTTTGCCCAACATCAACTTGATGAACTGCACCCTGACGAAACGCCCTACGATCACTTTCGATCACTATTGGGGAGTGAAGCCACCCAGGCGAGAGTGCGTGCGATTGCGGGGTCTTATGGATTTGGAATTCCAAAAGCGGATACAAAAGTCACCAATCTCTCAGGTGGAGAAAAAGCGCGCCTTCTTCTCGCCTTAATCACGCATCATGGACCCAACCTACTTATATTGGATGAACCGACCAATCACCTTGATGTCGACAGCCGAGAATCTCTCATCCACGCCATCAACGATTATGCTGGCACTGTCATTCTCATCAGCCATGACCGTCATTTGTTGGAAACAACGGCTGACCGCATTTGGATTGTGGAAAATGGCGGGGTCAAACGATTTGAAGGTGACCTCGACGACTACCGAGATCATCTTCTCGGACGTCTTAAAACTCAACCCGATCAACAAGAACAGAAATCCAGCAACGAGCAACCTTCTGACGAACCACCGGGGAAAAAAGGTTCACGTCGTCAATCTGCGGGTCGCCGTAAAGCGCTTGACCCAATGAGGCGTGCGGTTAAAAAAGCAGAAGAAAATCTCACCAAGCTTCAGGGGGACTTACTCAAGATTGATCGCGCTTTGGCGATACCCAATATCTATCGTGATGCTCCAGAAAAAGCAGCGCGCTTTGCCAAAAAACGTGCCGAACTTGGTGTGTTGATTGAAGATGCCGAGCATCAATGGTTGGTCCAATCAGAAGCTTACGATGCAGCAAAGGAAAGCGGCGATAGGGTCTGAATAGGCTTTATGCCCCCAAATTATTGCGGGCGATATTGTACCATTCTTTCTGAGAGCGAAAATAAATTTTACTCGCGGTTCGGACCGACTTTTCGACCATTGAAAATTGCTCCCGCGCTTTACTTGCATTGCCAGTCGCGGCAAGTAGTTGAGCGTATCGACAGCGCGCCTCTTCTCCCGGAAAATACACTGCGAGCGCATCATATTCTTCAAGTGCTCGATCCGTCTGGCCCAAGTTCTCCAAACTTCTTGTGTAGAGCAAGTGAGCATCCGATGATTGATAAGTTGGATTACTTTCGCGCAATTCATCTAAATCCTGCACAACTTCGCCAAATTCTCCAGCCGCAAAATGCATGCGAGCCAATCCGAGCTTAAGAACGGGGTCGTCAGAGTGAGCACCAGAAAGAGCTTCTTTATACAGATGGATTGCGTCTTGATAATTACCCTTCTTGGCACTCTCTTCAGCGAGTGCTCGAAATGAATCAGCAGAACCCACGAGTTCTGCTTCTCGATAAGAGTCGCGGTAGGATTTGTTCGGATTTACCAGTTTCGAAACATCCGTTTTCACCTGTCGGGCGGCTCGCGAATGGCTGAGTTCTGGAAGGACTTCAACAAAGATATAAACAACTGACCCCAGAAAAGGCGCCAGAACGATGATGTATAGCCAAGGTTGTCCTCGCCCGGTCCGCACGGCATGAACACCGCATAATAATGCGAGTAATACATGAGCTCCGATAATTGGCATGTCGCTTTCCCCCAACAAGAAACGATGTGCGAAAACTACCTATACAAGAGTGTTTTTAGCAATACAATTATAGAATGCCTTGAAAGTTACGTTACTTTCGATTGTCACGCCTTCTGCTCGAAATTTCCGCGCTCAGTCTGTTGCCAATAGGAAATGGTATAGTTTGCTTCCGTGCAACGTTTCCATTCTTCTCGAGCAGCGGCGACCGCCTCATGATTATTGCCGTCGAAAAGGAGGATACAGCGGGTATAGGCGTCGATGTCGCCGAGAGGTGCCCCATCAACGACAAAAAGTGCATTGGCAGCGTTTGAATTTTTCATCCCCGTCGTCAACAATATTGGTTGTCTAGATTCATTGTCATCGCCGCCAGTCCCATGAGGAAGATAGGAATCGTCTTTGAACGTCCAAAGATGCGCGTCTAAGGCTTGGACGCGCTCTTCAGTCTCGCAACGAATGATCGCGCGCCAACCGCGCTCAAGTGTCTTTTCAAGTAGCGTCGGTAAGGCGCGCTCGAGGGACCAATGGACCAAGTGATAAAACCAAAGCTCAGTGTTGTTCTCCTGGTCCATAAAGCTTTACTCGTAATTACTGGCGATCCATTCATTGAGGAGACGGACGCCATAGCCTGTCCCCCAACCGGGATAGACCGGGCTTTTCGGCCCCCAGGCGGTGCCAGCAATATCTAAGTGTACCCAAGGCAGATCATTGGTGAACCGTTGAAGAAATTGAGCTGCCGTGATCGAGCCGCCATATCTTCCACCGGTGTTCTTCATGTCGGCAAATTGTGAATCAATCATCTTGTCATAGCCAACTCCCAGGGGAAGACGCCAGACAGATTCACCACTCTCCTCTCCCGCGGCTTTTAGCTCTTTGGCCATTTTGTCATTATTCGAGAACAAGCCAGCATGTTCTTGACCGAGTGATACCAAGATCGCACCGGTCAGCGTGGCCAGGTCGACCATACATTTCGGTTTGAGTTTCAATTGGGTGTACCAAAGCGCATCAGCCAATACCAAACGACCTTCGGCGTCGGTATTGATGATTTCAATCGTTTGTCCCGACATCGACTTGACGATATCGCCCGGTCGTTGGGCGTCAGCATCCGGCATATTTTCCACCAAGCCGATCACACCCACCACGTTGACCTTGGCTTTTCGTTTGGCGAGTGCCGCCACGGTTCCAGCTACTGCTGCAGCACCTCCCATATCGCCCTTCATGTCTTCCATGCCACCACCGGGTTTGAGCGAGATACCGCCGGAATCAAAGGTAACACCCTTTCCAACCAGGGCTATGGGCGCTTCAGATTTCTTTCCACCGTTCCATTGCATGATGAGAAGTTGAGATTCTTTGGCACTGCCCTGACCAACGCCCAAAAGAGAATGCATCTTTAACTCATGCATTTGCTTCTCGCTCAGCACAGAAACTTTGAGACCATCCTGGCTGAGTTTGCGACACTTAGAAACAAACGCCTTTGGATAAATTACGTTGCCAGGTTCGTTTACGAGATCTCGGGCCAGATAAACCCCATCCGACAGAGCTTGTAGGGGAGCGAAGTTCTTGCGTGCTGAGGCTAGCGCATCTGTCTGTATGGTAACTTTCGTCAATTTCGGCTTGGCAGCTTCCTTTACTTTGGTTTTGTGTTGGTGAAACCGATAAGCACCCAACAACACACCAAATCCAAGACGTGCAGCAACCTGCCCGTCATCTAGTTTTGTTTTGCGAGCAAGATCAACAATAAGAACTGCTGACTTGTCGCGTGTCAGAATTTTTCCAACCGCGCTTGCCGCCTGACGTTCAAGACCCGTATTGGTAACTTTTCCTGCTGCCCCGAGCCCTATGAGGACAACGCGGCTCAGACCAACGCCGGATGGAGCGAGTATTTCGGCTGATTGACCGGGCCCACCATTAAAGCCAGCAGCAACCATTGCGCGCTTTATGGCGCCTTTGGTAGCTTTATCGAGCTCTTTTCCTGCCGGTCCCAGACCCGACTTATCTTGGACAGTTAGGATCAATGTCCCAGACTTTGGCAGTGCTTTCTTTGCGAATGATATATTCATACAATGGGTCCTGTTCGAATTTTGCCAAATTACACAATAAGTTCAATGAAGTTGTTGAACCTCCTGAACCTTGCACAATGTTTGGTGGATGCTGTATTCCCTGTTTAGATAGCTATTAAGGAACGTCCTTGGCAAACTCTATAGGACGGCAACCCCCAAAGGACAAGCGGCACAAATGAGCCGACTGACACAATATCTCTTTATTCAAAGCGCCGGCCCTCTGGTGTTCTTTACAATTATCCTGTCGGGCATCGTTTGGCTTAGCCAGTCACTAGAGATGCTGGATCTTGTAATCAATCGAGGTCAGTCGGCGGTGACGTTTGCACAATTGAGTATTTTACTGTTCCCGAGTCTTCTTACCGTAGTGCTGCCCGTCGCCTTATTTTGCGCGATCCTCTACACACTTCATCGGTTGTACAATGACAGCGAGTTAGTCGTCATGTGGTCGGCGGGGGTCAGCCGGTGGGCCATCGCATGGCCTATAGTCTTTCTTGCCTTGATCGTGGCTTTGCTCAATTTGTTCCTCAACCTCTATCTAATGCCTGCTGGCTACAGAGCGATGAAGGATAAAGTCTATGAGATCCGCAGCGATCTTGCTGCGACCCTTGTGCGCGAAGGAGCTTTTACAAATCCTTCCAAAGGACTAACCGTCTATATACGAGAGGTGTCTCGCCAAGGTGAATTATTGGGTCTTCTTGTTCATGATAATCGCGAACAATCGAAACCGATAACATATATCGCTCAAACCGGTGCTTTGGTTAGACGTGATA
>JAJFIN010000515.1 GCA_021774955.1 Alphaproteobacteria bacterium
CCGCAATTTCGATCAAAACCGGCAAAGATATTTGCGTCAGCGGGTACCCGATGAGGATGATGAGAGTTTGATGAAGGATATAATAGGGGAAAACCGCTTCTGTTAAATAGGTCAAGGCGCGGCTCGGTCGATTGAGGGTGTGCTGCCCGAGTGCAAGCAAGGTAATAATTACACCCCACATATAGAGTACACGGAGGGATCGCGCTACGGCCGTGAGGGTGGGGAACTGGATAACCCACTCCCAGTTTGCCCACAGCAGAGACAAAACGATTGCTGCAAGCCCAACAAAGACGACACCCATGCGCCGCACTTCGCTCACCCGTTTCCATAGCTCAGCATTCTTGGCGATAATGTAGCCAAAAAAGAAGATGGTGAAGTAGCGGATGTGCGCCCCCCAATCTCCGCGAATGTCATGCGTTTCGGGAAAAGCGATATCGATCGTAAAGCGGTACACAATGAACGGCAGGGCGGGGATGAGAAACAGCCATGGCCCTTTTAAGATGCGACCCAAAAGCTCTCCCATCCGACCATCCAGAACGACCCTCAATAGCGGTGCCAGCGGTGCGACGATCATGGTGTAAATCAGGACATAGAGCACATACCAAAGGTGGTTATAGGTCGGGACGAAAATTCCAAAATAGTCAGCGAAGTTAAAATACGCCGCATAGAAAGTGCCATAGCCAGGTTCAATTGAGCCTTGCGACAGCAATTCAAAATATGTCTGCGGCGGCACGATCACCGCCATGCCAAAGACCAGGGGGATGAACAAGCGCAAGAAGCGCTGCCCAGCAAACCGCACCCAAAAGGTTTTGTCGACGGCAAAACGCACCGCCACGCCAGAGATGAAAAACAACAGCGACAACCGCCAAGGGTTGATGAGCAGCATGACAGGCTCAAGGAAATCACCGGCATATTGGCTTTTCACGTGCCAGCCCCAGGTCACATAGTACATGCCGATGTGGTAAAAGATCAGCAAAGCAAAGGCGCCAACACGCAGCCAATCGAGATCATACCGGCGGGTATTTATTGAAGGTGACATGACATGGTTCTTTTCTGTTCAACCAAAGGAGGTGATTTCAGTTTGAACATGACATCAGTGGGATTTTTTTCAGAGCGCTAAGCCACCAGTGCCGGAATTGTGGGGTGAAAAGCAGAATGAAAAGAAGTGCTGGGATGAATAGCGGCTCACGAGGGGC
Organism: Alphaproteobacteria bacterium; assembly: GCA_021774955.1. Lineage (GTDB taxonomy): Bacteria > Pseudomonadota > Alphaproteobacteria > M2410 > M2410 > JAJFIN01. The sequence goes on from JAJFIN010000515.1 coordinate 1,197, forward strand.
GAGTGGCGGTCGATAAATTTCGTTCATCTGGGCGTCACGAGCGTGTTGATATTTACTTCACCACCAAATCAGGCATGATCCTGTGTATGACACTCGCGTCCCCGGAAAATAACCAACAATTGGAATCGTCACGAAAAGCCGATCGACGCCAGGACTGGATCGTGTTTGGCATCATTGTGGCGATCGGCTTGATCATGATGGTTGTCAATGCGACGTCGATCTTGACCGAAGCGCAGCGTGACGGTGAAACCTTTAATACTGCAATACCTTGGATAACTGAGCTAACAAGTGCATTGGGGACTTTCACACTCGTCCCAGCGATCCTGTGGTTGGTACGCCGCAACCCGATCAATATCGAAAACTGGTGGCGCGTGTTACCATTGTACTTCTTAGCGAGTGCGGCTTTTTCTGCTGCCCATGTGACCATTATGGTTTGGCTGCGCAAATTGATCTTCACAGCCTATTTCGGGCATACTTACATTTTCTTTGGCGATTTTCTACGCGAAAGCCTCTATGAGTTTCGCAAGGATTTCATGACATTTGCCACTTTTGTGGTCGTACTTCACATGGTGCAGGCCTTGCGCGATCAAGCGCGTGAACTAGCCGCTGCAAAAGCGGAAGCGCAAAGGAGCGGTCGGTTTGTGCTCAAATGCGGAGGTCGAACAATGTGGATCGACGCCAACGCCTTTAACTACGCTCAAGCAGCAGGCAATTATGTCGAGGTTATCGCAGGCGGCACCACACATCTTGCACGCATGAGCCTCACGGCATTGGATACTCGATTGAAGGAGGCAGGTATTGAGGCTATTCGCACGCACCGTTCCTATCTCGTCAACCGGAATTCAATCGTGGAAATTTCCCCCACCAAGGATGGCGACGTTAAAATCACATTGTCCGACGGTGTGCAGCTGCCGGGCAGTAGGAGATATCGAGATCGGCTACCCAATGCAGCTTAGCGCCAAATGTTGAATTATTTCTCGACGAAATTCTTTAAGCCCTCACCAAACAATTGCTGCCATCCTTCATTCAAGTTCTGTTGCAACAGATCCGTGACGCGGCCTGAAAGTGTCACGGTAATTTGCAGCACACAGCCAGCATCGTTAGGGACAAGTTCAAGTTTAAGAAATGACAAGCTTGGCCCGCCCCAATCGGGTGACGACGCCCCATAAAGTTCGATTACTTTTTCAGGTTGACTACGAAGGACCGTGTACCACAAAAGGCTCGTGCCATCAGGTGTTCGCTCGACAAGATGCCCGCCAGCCCCTGTATCGAGAGAAACCACAGAGCCTTCACCGGCTTCACGAAAATCTGGCAACCACCATTCATCAATCTGTTCAGTTAAAGCCCGCCAAGTTTTTTTAACATCCCCACCGATCTCAATCTCGAGGGAGAATTGAGCAATCTTGCCATCCATAATCTCGGTTATTGCAGCCATGTCTAACCTGCTTTCTTTCGTTTGTGTGTTCGTGGTGAATTGTTCTTTTCGACAAAACTCTTAAGCCCGGATGCGAGGGTTGTGGCGTCGCGCACCTGCCAATTGACCCAACGGTCATAGATGAGTTGGATCGGCATGGCATTTAGGTGGTTCCACCGCATGCGTCCTTCTCTCTTTACCAGGACGAGTTTTGCCTCTGTTAAAATGTCCAAGTGCATCATGACCGTGGTGCGCCCCAAATGTGGGAAAAGCTCGACCAGGTCACCTGTCGCTTTGGGCCCGTCAACGAGCGCGTCCAAAATGCTGCGGCGCGTTTCATCGGCCAAGGCTTTCCAAATGGGTCCATCCATAAAACACATATGTCATAAAAAACTGACATATACAAGAAAGAAAATTCGTTAGGAGGCTCATCGAATGAGTGGATTTACCGCGCATCTGCTTAGCCGCATTTAGTTGACGCGGTTACGACTTCGGACCTATTCTCGATTCCAACAAAAAACAAAAAGGGAGT
>JAJFIN010000516.1 GCA_021774955.1 Alphaproteobacteria bacterium
GAAAGATTGAAATGGATTCAAATGGAACGCCTAGCTTTTCGGCTATTACTTGAGCAAAGGTTGTTTCATGGCCCTGCCCATTTGATAGCGTACCGACAACCAGCTCTACTGCACCGTTGTCAGTAAATCGGATTTCCGCCCGTTCCTGATCCGCCGCTGTAATCTCAACATAGTAAGAAAGACCCATGCCGTAATATTTGCCACGCGTGCGCGCATCCGCTTTGCGAGTTTCACGTTGGTCGTAGTGAGCACGGTTGAGCGCATCATCTAAATTGTGAGCGAAATCACCGGAATCGAAATTCACACCAAACCAATTTTTGTAAGGCATCTCTTCTGGTTTGATAAAGTTCCGCTTACGGATTTCTATCGGCCCAAGACCTGTTACTCGTCCGGCTTCATCCATAGCCCGCTCAATCAGATAAGCGGCTTCCGGGCGCCCCGCCCCACGATAGGCATCAAGAGACGTTGTATTGGTGACATAGGTGGCTACCTCGCAATAGGTCGCCGGTATTTTGTAGACACCGCCAAATATTCTGGCCCCAGCCGCTGTCGGGATCAAAGTTGAAAACACCGATTGATAGGCGCCGACATTGGCTTTGTTGATCACTTTAAGTCCGAGAATTTTGCCATCGGCATCTAGCGCCAGATCGGCATGTTGCAGGCTTTCCCGCCCGTGCACTTCGGTGAAGAATGTTTCTGCACGGTCACACGTCCATTTTATCGGGCGGTCGATATTGCGCGCTGCATAAAGCACGGCCGCATATTCTTGGTAGTCAAAACCTTTGACACCAAAACCACCGCCAACGTCTGTGGTAATGACCCGAAGATTGCTGGGGTCGATATGGAGATGCTCACCGGCGACCCGCTGTTGCATCCGAATGACCCCCTGGGTCGAAACATGAAACGTGTATTTTTCCGTGCCTTTATCATATTGGCCAATCGCCACCCGCGGCTCCATGGGATTGGCGACCAAGCGGTTTTGAACTAAATCGATCGACACAACATGAGCAGCCTTGGCAAGAGCGTCATCAACCGGCTGCTGGTCGCCAAAGGTCCAATCCAGAGAGCGGTTACCCTCGATATTATCCCATATTTGAACCGCGCCCGGTGCCGCTGCATCTTCGAGCGTTACCACCGCGTCTAACGGTTCATAGTCGACAAAGATTTGTTCCGCCGCGTCTTGGGCTTGAAGAAGGGTCTCCGCCACAACAAGAACAACCGGGTCACCAACATGGCGTACGCGCTCAAGCGCAAGAGCACGGCGCACCGTATCATTCGCCTCAGAGCCATCTCGGTTCTTGAACATGATCATGGATGGGATCGGGCCGATATTACCGTCAACCATGTCTTGCCCCGTAAAAACACCCAGCACACCAGGCATTTCTTTGGCAGCACTGATATCAACGCTTTTTATTTCCGCATGGGCATGCGGAGACCGCAAGAAGGCAGCGTGCACTTCGCCGGGCAAATGAAGGTCATCTGTGTACTGCCCCTGGCCGGTCACAAACCGAACGTCTTCAACCCGCCTTACCGATTGCCCAATTCCGAATTTCATCAACGTTTCCTTTAATTGCCGCGCACTTTTTTGGAAATGCACTTTGCCTTTTATCTTCAATATCTGTGATTACGCCGAACTAAGCACGCGCGCTACGGCTTTCTGCCATCCGTCGTAACGCGCATCACGTTCATCTGCATTAGCATTTGGCTCAAATCTACAGTCACATTGCCAGGCTGCAGTCACATCATCAAGAGAGCTATATATCCCAACCTGCAATCCTGCCAAATAGGTAGCGCCCAAGGCCGTGGTCTCGGCATAAGTTGGACGCTCAACTGGACGGCCCAGCATATTGGCCAAATTCTGCAAAAACCAATCATTGGCAACCATGCCACCGTCAACCCGCAACGGCGCATCCGCAGGCAAAGTGCCACCGGTATCGCCGGCCATCGCTTCCATTAGGTCCCGTGTTTGAAACGACACGGATTCAATGGCCGCGCGCACAATATCCGCAACACCGGTGTCGCGAGTGAGGCCGATGATTGCGCCACGCGCGTGAGGATCCCAATAAGGCGCACCAAGCCCGGTAAAAGCAGGCACAAGGTAGACTTTGGATTCTGGGTTCGCCTTGACCGCGAGCTCCTCACTTTCTGGGGCTGATTGAATAAGCTTCAAACCATCCCTGACCCACTGAATGGTCGCACCCGCCATGAAGATGCTGCCCTCAAGCGCATAAGTTGGTTGGCCAGCAAGCCTGTAGGCGATCGTGCTGAGAAGTTTGTTTTCAGATAATTTCTTGTCAGGCCCGGTATTCAAAAGGGCAAAACAACCAGTACCGTAGGTGGCTTTCATCATGCCGGGATCAAAACAAGCCTGGCCAATGGTTGCTGCCTGTTGATCCCCCGCAACACCTGCAATTTTAATCGGCACACCGAAATGTTCTGGATCGCTCGTGCCGAAGTCCGCACAACAATCCAGAACGTCCGGTAACATTGAATGCGGAATGTCGAGCCGGTTCAATATCTCAGAATCCCAATTTTGATCATTAATATTGAATAACAACGTGCGCGATGCATTGGTCGCATCGGTGACATGAGAGCGCCCTTTGGTCAGGTTCCAAATCAACCAGCTGTCAATGGTGCCAAAAGCCAGCTGTCCTTTATCTGCGGCCGCTCGAGCGCCAGATACTTCATCTAATATCCAAGCCAGCTTGGTTCCCGAAAAATATGGGTCAAGCAGTAATCCCGTCTTCTCTTGAACCTGTGCTTCCAACCCTTCTGCTTTTAAGGTTTCACAACGGTTAGCCGTTCGCCGGTCCTGCCAAACAATGGCATTGCAGATGGGCCGCCCTGTTTCCCGGTTCCAAACAACCGTCGTTTCTCGCTGATTTGTGATGCCGATGGCAGCCACCTCGCCGCCATCTGCCGCTCCAATCACTTCGCGGCAAACCAACAGCGTGTCTTCCCAAATCTGAACAGCATCATGCTCCACCCAGCCGTCTTGAGGGTAGATCTGTGGAAATTCCCGCTGTGCTACTTTGACTGGGACGCCTAACGTGTTGAAAAGTATAGCTCTTGTGCTAGTTGTACCCTGGTCTATGGTCAGCAGGTATTTCTCGCTCATGGCCTGTCTCCCAGATCGACACTCTTGGACAGAGCGTCACATCTCGCCTAAAATCGCCTTGCTTTGTGTGGCGCCATCCATAGAAACAGTGAAGCGCCGCAACATGTGAGTTATCTAGAGCATATGGATTCAGAACTTTCACGCAATGGACACTTTCAATCGGCGGCAGCTGGTGACCCAACACCGCTGCTTGATCCGTATGGACGTGAGGTCAATTATCTACGCGTTTCAGTCACGGATCGCTGCGATTTCCGCTGCGTCTATTGCATGTCTGAGAACATGACCTTCCTGCCTAAGAAGGATGTCCTGACGCTCGAAGAACTCGAACAATTATGCACGGCGTTCATCGATTTGGGTGTTAGAAAAATCCGCATCACGGGTGGTGAGCCACTTGTACGTCGTGACATCGTAAGCCTCATCGAAAAACTAGGAGCCCATATCGACACCGGCGCTCTCGAAGAACTCACCGTCACCACCAATGGCAGTCAGCTCGAACATATGGCCGAAAAACTCGTCGCGTGCGGTGTCAAACGGATCAATGTCTCCATCGACACGCTAGACGCCAAAAAATTTCACACGATCACACGTTGGGGTAACCTCGACAAAGTGTTGGTCGGGTTGAAAGCTGCAACTGATGCAGGTCTCAAAATAAAGATCAACACCGTCGCCCTTAAAGATGTCAACGAAACTGAAATCCCATCAATGATTGAATGGGCGCATGGTCAAGGCTTCGATCTCACGCTGATCGAGACCATGCCTCTGGGCGAAATCGATTACGACAGGGTCGATCAATACCTTCCCATCTCAAAAGTTCGGGCCAATCTGGAACACAATTGGCACTTGGATGACCTGCCTGATCGAACTGGCGGGCCTGCCCGATATGTTCACGTCAAGGAAACCGATGGGCGGCTTGGTTTCATCACCCCACTAACCCATAATTTTTGCGAATCCTGCAACCGCGTTAGACTAACTTGTACTGGCCAATTGTTTATGTGCTTGGGTCAGGATGACAAGGCTGACCTTCGTGCCGCGTTACGCGATGGCCATAGCGATGAGGCCGTGCATGACGCCATTCGGGAAGCCATCAGCCGTAAACCTAAGGGTCACGACTTCGCTATCGAACGACGAAACCAAAATCCATCAGTTGAGAGACATATGTCGACGACGGGGGGCTAACCCGCATTCATTCATAGCAAAAAGAAAAAAAGCACAATAGTCTGCAGGTCAGATCGCACCAGCTAAGAAAACCAAGCTTCGTCGATTTTCAATTGGAACACTCATGGCTTACAAAAAAATTGCCTTTGTTGCCGCTCAGATAGATCAAGCACTAGAAGCCTTGAATGTACTGACCAGCCGTTACGATAGCGTAGCACCGGCAGAAGCCGACGTGATCGTCGCACTTGGTGGCGACGGCTTCATGTTACAAACCATGCATGACTACATGGATCTAAAAAAACCAATTTATGGGGTAAATAGGGGTTCAGTTGGGTTCTTGCTTAATGAATACCGGGAAGATGATCTACTTGAACGTCTAGCCGAATCCAAAGTGACTGAAGTTCACCCACTACGAATGCGCGCAACCGATGGGGATGGCAACATACAGGAGGCTTTGGCCATAAACGAGGTTTCCCTTCTGAGAGAGACCCGGCAAACAGCCAAGATAAAAATTTCTGTTGATGGTAAAGAGCGACTAAAAGAATTGATCTGCGATGGTGTTATGGTGGCAACACCAGCCGGGAGCACGGCCTACAATTTATCAGCACACGGCCCCGTTATCCCAATTGACGCCGCCCTCCTCGCACTGACACCTATTAGCTCCTTCCGACCTCGGCGTTGGCGCGGGGCGCTGTTGCCGCGCACATCCAAGGTGAAGTTTGACGTTCTTGAGAGCGACAAACGCCCGGTAAGTGCGGTAGCCGACCACATCGAGATCCGGCACGTCAAATCAGTTGAAATTGAAGAGAGCCCTAACGACACAATCTTCATGCTTTTCGATGCTGACCACTCCATGGATGAACGGGTCTTGCGGGAGCAATTTTCCCATTGAGATCTTTCCTAACCACCCAAATTTCATCACTCAAAAACGACTTACTTGAAAACAAATCTCGTTACGCCAAGGGCTTGGCATTGGGGATTAGTGGTGGAGCGTTGTTTGCGTTTCTAAATATCCCGCTAGCGTGGATGCTGGGCGCCATGGCGGTAACCGCCACAACGACGCTCAACGGCATATCAATCGCCTGTCCTCCTTGGCTGAGAACAATCATGATCGCAGTTCTTGGGGTCATGCTGGGTTCCGCGTTCACCCCCGAACTCATACCGCAGATTGTCACCTGGTGGCCGAGCGCACTTGCACTCGCCGGTGTGGTCACACTCGTTACCGCCATCAACTATCTGTACTACCGATATGTTGCTAAATTTGATCCGGTCACGGCCTATTTTTCATCAACGCCCGGCGGTCTAACCGAAATGGCATTAACCGGTGAAGCCTATGGCGCCGATATGCGCATCATCAGCTTGGTTCATGCGACCCGCATTATGGTCGTCGTTTCTGTGATACCGCTATATTTCAGATTCATCCTAGATGTCAGTGTGCCCGCGACAGCCGGGTCGCAATCGGCAATTTCCTCGATACCCTTGCCAGAAGTTGCGATCCTGACAGCCTGTGGTCTGATTGGTATATTCCTGGGACGAAAGCTCAAGCTACCTGCCGCGGCCTTTCTTGGACCAATGTTACTCAGCATCATCGTTCATGGCACTGGTATTAGCGCCTTTGCCCCACCCCGAGCGCTCATTGC
>JAJFIN010000517.1 GCA_021774955.1 Alphaproteobacteria bacterium
CTTCTGCGAATGTCTGACCGGGCTGGGCACTGGCCGTCCAAATTGCCGCGACCGGCTTTATCCACGATGTGTCGTCGAGCGTGCCCGGTCGGAAGGTCAACATGGGCATATTACCTGGTGGTTCGGTATAAAGGCGCACCCCACAGTCCCGGCAATAGCGTTGGGGAATTTCGTTACCAGATTCCGCGATCCGCATCCACGACCCAAGCTCGCCTTTTGTGATCTCCAAGGTCTCGCGCAAAACTGGCATGCCGATGCTGAAGGCCGAGCCGGTGATGCGTTGACAGTCCTGGCAATGGCATTCGACGACGGCAAGCGGCGGCGCGATCAGGCGATAGCGGATGGCGCCGCAGGCGCAGCCACCTTCAACGGGAAAATCCGGTAGTTTGGGCATCGATCTCTCCTACAAATTCTTGGTTCTCGTTCAGCGCCCAGCGAATCCAGTAGCAGGACGCTCGGCAATTATTCATACTAGAATATCGTAAAGTCGAAGGCCGGAACAAAAACAATAATGAGAGGAAAGCTTCATGACAGAACTCCAATCCTTGAGCCGGTCGGTGGGGGGACTGACCGTGCTGGTCACCGGCGCGGCAAGCGGTATGGGCCGGGCGACCGCGCATGTCTTTGCAGTCGAAGGGGCGAATGTCGCGGTGACCGATTACACATTAGAAAGTGCTGAGACGGTCGCCAGAGAGATCGAGGAAAAGGATCAAGCGGCGAAAGCCTGGAAACTCGATGTCAGCGATACGGGCGAAATCAGCGCCACGATCTCTGCCATCGCCAGCCACTTTGGCGGGCTCGACATCATCGTCAACAATGCGGGCATTTCCGCGATGTGCCCGCTCGACGATGATGGTTATGACGCCGTGTGGGACAAGGCTCTATCCGTATTGCTGTCTGCCCACCAGCGGATCGTGCGCGCGGGACTTCCCTATCTCCGGCAATCAAAATCGCCGCGCATTGTCAATATCGCCTCGACCGAAGCGCTGGGTGCGTCCGAAGGCGATACGTCTTACGCTGCCGCCAAAGCCGGTGTGACCGGGCTGACCCGCGCCATGGCGGTCGATCTTGGCCGCGACGGCATCACGGTCAATTGCATCTGCCCCGGCCCCATCCACACCGGCATGACGGAAGCCATCTCTGACGAACACAAGACCATCTTTGCCAAACGGCGCACGGCGCTCAGGCGCTACGGCGCGCCAGAAGAAGTGGCGCATATGACCTTAAGCCTGTGCCTGCCTGCGGCGTCTTTCATTACCGGCACCGTGATCCCAGTTGATGGCGGGTTGATGGCACGGAATGCTTGAATAAGAATTCAACAACAAACGGAGGAAACGACAATGGCGATTGATTTTGAAATTCCAGAAGAGGCGCGTGAAGTGCGCGAACGTGTGCGCCAGTTTGTGCAGGATGAATGTATTCCCGCCGAAGAACAATTGAACGAACGTCCTTATAAGGAGGTTTTGGGTGAGTTACGCAAAAAGGCGCGAGCGCAAGGGCTCTGGTGTCCGTTTATTCCGCCGGAGCATGGCGGCATGGGTCTTGGGCCACTCGCAAATGCGCTCGTGCAAATGGAACTGGGTGAAAGCTATCTGGGTGCGCTGGCCATGAACACTCAAGGGCCAGACGATGCGACCATGCTGACGCTGTTGGTCCACGGGACCGATTACCAGAAGGAGAAATTCCTGAAACCGCTGCTCAACGGTGAAAAACGCATCTGCTATTCGATGACCGAGAAAGCCGCTGGCGCCGATGCCACAGGCATGCAAACGGCCGCCGTGCGCGACGGCGACAATTGGGTTTTGAATGGTGAGAAATGGTTTTCGAGTGCCGCCAGTGTTGCCGACATTGCCGTTGTCATGGCCAAGACCGATCCCGATGCCGCGCGCCACAACCGTTATTCGACCTTTATCGTAGAACTGCCCAATCCCGGCTATGACATCAAGCGAGACATCAAGACCATGGCACTTGAAGGGCCCTATAGCCACGTCCTGGGGGGCGGTCATTCGGAGGTACTCATCAAGGATCTGGTTGTGCCAGACGCCAACCTCCTTGGCGGTCAAGGCAATGGCTTTTCCATGGGTCAGCACCGGCTCGCCTATGGGCGCCTGCGTCACGGCATGCACAATATCGCGATGGCCCAGCGTGCGCTCGACATGGCGGTAAAACATGTGACCAACCGCGAGACTTTCGGCAAGCGGCTTGCTGACCGGCAGGGCATACAATGGATGCTCGCCGATTGCGCCGAGCAGATCTATATTTCCCGGCTGATGCTGCTTCACATTGCCTACAAGGCCGAGAATGAAATGGATCTGCGGCAGGAGAACTCTATCGCCAAAGTCTATCTGGCCAATATGGTGCACAAGGTTGTGGATACAGCGATCCAGCTCCATGGCGCCCTCGGCTATAGCCAAGATACGCCACTGGCCCGTTGGTACACGCATATCCGTTCGCAGCGTCTGGTCGATGGGCCCGACGAGGTGCATCGCTGGACCACGGGCCGCAATGTCGTGCGCGCTTTTGAGAGGGACGGCACCACGGCAAACGCCACAGGCGGTGAATTGTTTGGGTAGGAAGGAATTCTTAAGACGGCGGGGATTGAGTTCGGTTTTGTGACCGAACTGGCCCTTTGCCCACCTTGCGTCTTCTAACCATTGAATTTTTCCTCTTTTTTGGGCACACTTCCCTAAAAAAGAGAAAAAATAATGACCAACCAACATGTCGACGTTCTGATCATCGGGGCCGGTATTTCCGGGATCGGGGCGGCTTATCACCTAAAAAAACACTGCCCGACCCGCTCCTTTACGATCCTTGAAGGGCGCGACAAGATCGGTGGTACCTGGGACTTGTTCCGCTATCCAGGCATCCGCTCGGATTCAGACATGTATACGTTGGGCTATTCGTTTCGGCCGTGGAAAGAAGAAAAGGCCATCGCCGATGCACCGTCGATCCTGAAATATTTGAATGAAGCCGCTGACGAATACGGCATTCGGGGGAAAATCCAGTTCAACCACCAAGTCAAACGCGCTTCTTGGTCCAGCGAGAACGCCCAATGGACCATTGAGGTCGAACGGGGCGAGGCGAAAGAGCTGGTCACCTTCACCTGTAATTTCTTTTTCATGTGCGGCGGTTATTACAAATATTCAGAAGGGTACACGCCTGATTTTCCTGGTGCGGATCGTTTTCAAGGCCGCGTGGTTCACCCGCAATTTTGGACAGATGACATCGATTATAAAGATAAACGCGTCGTGGTGATTGGCAGTGGGGCGACTGCTGTCACACTCATCCCAGAAATTGCCAAGGAGGCAGCGCATGTCACTATGCTGCAGCGCTCGCCCACTTATATGGTGTCGCGTCCGGCAGAAGATGCGCTTGCTAATTGGCTACGTCGGTACCTTCCGGCAAAGGTCGCTTATGGTTTGACACGGTGGAAGAACGTGTCTCTTGGCCGCTTCTTCTTTGACCGCGCAAGAAAGTATCCGAAACAAGCGGCCGAACGGCTCATCGATATGGTGAAAGAGCAATTGCCAGAAGGCTATGACGTCGAAAAGCACTTTACGCCGAGTTATAATCCTTGGGACGAACGGCTTTGTCTTGTGCCTGATGGCGATATGTTTGAAGCGATTAGCGATGGCCGCGCCTCGGTCGTGACCGATCATATCGACACCTTCACCGAAAAGGGCATCAAACTGAAATCGGGCGAAGAACTGGAAGCGGACCTGATTGTCACCGCCACCGGATTGCAGTTAGAAGTGTTCAATGGCGTCGATGTCTTAGTCGATGGAGAAAAGATCAAAGCCTCCGACCGACTGAACTATAAGGGCGTGATGTTCTCCGATGTGCCGAACCTTGCCTCGACCATGGGTTATACCAACGCCTCTTGGACGCTGAAGGCCGATCTCACATCCGGTTATATCTGCCGTCTTCTCAACCATATGGAAAAAACCGGCACGCCGATCTGCACGCCACGCCAAACCGATCCTTCGGTCACGGAGGAGCCTTGGGTTGATTTCACCTCCGGTTATTTCCAGCGCGCGAGAGACATTCTACCCAAGCAAGGGTCTGAGAAACCCTGGAAGCTTAATCAGAATGTCTTCCTCGACAAAATCATGTTAGGCTGGGGCCCTATCGACGACGGGGTCATGGAATTCTCCAAGCCGAAACCGGCAGCGACCGAGAAGGACCTTGCCGTCGCCGCAGAATAGCGAGTTTCCGTCGAACCCTGTTCTACTTACCCTTCCAATTGGGCGCGCGTTTTTCGGCAAAGGCGATGGCGCCTTCGCGCGCGTCTTCGCTGGACATAACCGGTGCGGTGATGACGTTGTGCTTTTTAAACATTTCGTCGCTCGACCAGTCCTGAGATTCGAACACAACTTGCTTCGAGGCGACAACGGCAAGCGGACCATTGTGATGAAGCGCACGGACCCGCCGTGGACCCGCTCGTAACGATCAGCTAAGCTTCATATCACAAAAGAAAGGACCCCCAAAATGCCCATTCTTCACGGCGCGTCTGCGTCTCCTTTTGTCCGAAAAGTCCGCATTGTCCTTGCTATCAAGGGCATTGACTACGACCACGAACAAGTCATGCCGGGCACCACTACGCCGGAATATCTTGAGAAGAGTCCGCTGGCTAAGATTCCTTGCTGGGAGGATGGCGATCTGGTGTTGCCCGATTCCTCAGTCATCGTCGCCTATCTCGAAAAGCTCCAACCCGAGCCCGCTGTCTATCCATCTGATCCGGCCGATTATGGCCGTGCACTCTGGTATGAGGAATATGCCGATACGGCCTGTGCGCCCGCCATCGGGCCCAAGATTTTCTTTCAACGCGTGGTGATCAAAGGCCTTATGGGCAAGGAGATCGATGAAGCGGCGGTGGAAAAGGCGGTCGCCGAGGACCTACCGCCCGTATTCGATTATCTTGAGGGCCAGGTGCCCGAAACCGGCGATGCTATTGTCGGCGGCAAATTCTCCATCGCCGATATTGCGATCGGAACCGAGTTTGTCAATCTTCACCATGCCGGTGAATCAGTCGATGCAAACCGCTGGCCGAAGCTTGCAGCATATGTTGAGAGAGTTCACGCCAATCCGCATTTCGCACCGATCATTGCGGCGGAGAAGAAATCCCTCGGCCTCGACAGCTGATCAAGAGCACCGAGGTTACTCAGTCAATACTTCAGGCATGTGCCAGCCGCCTTCTTCAACATCAATCGGGCGCGATGGCCTATAGGCTCTGAGGGTCGCTGAAAATTGTGCGCATGTCTCAACCGGAATTATAGGCAAAAGCGA
>JAJFIN010000518.1 GCA_021774955.1 Alphaproteobacteria bacterium
AATCCGGTCTCTGCGAAAGACCTCCTGATTGCAGCTTTGTTTGCCCAGGTTACTTCGGCCATCGTGTCATTTGCCGCAATAAGGGAGGCTTGCAGGCCTGCGCAGGATTTGAAGTCGAGACCAAGGGATTGCATATAGACGGGCTCCATGGCCCATAGAGTGATGTCGTCGTAATTCGACAGGGACGGCTTGCTGTGGGCGACGACGAGAACAGTTTGGTAAGCGCCTGCGAGAATTTGGGCGTAGCCATGAATAGCGGCACACAGACCATCGGCCGCGATGCGCGTTTCAGGCTTCATGACGGCACCGACAACCTCGGTCACAGCGATGTTAGAGGCGGTCAATCCGTCAAGTAGGTCGACAGATGCCGTAACAACAGCATCAATGTCATTGTAGGTGAGTGAGGCTTCGGCAAGGGCTACTTCAACGGCTTCCAGAACGATTTCGGGAATTGATCGCGGGTCCTTTAGGACGGGGCCCGAAGTCCCAACACCTGAAACCAAAACATTTTGCGAGGACGATTTGGACACGGAGCGTTCCTATTCCATCAAGCCGCTTGATTTCGCGATGATGCCGCGCATGGTTTCACTGGTACCGGCACCGATGGTGAAACCCATGATGTCGCGATAGAGCCGTGCCATTAGGCTTTCCTCCATCAGTGCCATACCACCGTGGATCTGGGCGCATTCATGGGCGACATGCCGGGCCATTTCAGTTGCGAAAAGCTTAGCCATGGAAATTTCCGCATTCGCCGGTTCACCTCGGACATATTGGTCAATACCGCTATAGGTTAGGGCTTCCGCTGCAGTGATGTTGGTCAGGACATCGGCCAGGCGGTGCTGCCAGACTTGAAAACCCAACAATGATTGTCCGAATGCCTTGCGGTCGTGGCCCCATTCGCGGGCGGTTTCAAACATCAACCGCATTTGGCAGCAGGCGATGATGGACAACACCAACCGCTCACCTTCAAAGCCCTGCATGATGTAGCGAAAGCCTTTGTTTTCTTCGCCGAGAAGATTTTCTGCGGGAACGCGGACGTCTTCAAATGTCAGCTCCGCTGTGTCGGAAGCGTGGGTTGCTGTTTTCAACAGTCGCCGGCGCGTCAATCCTTTCGAATCCGAAGGCACGACGATGATGGAAATACCTCGATAACCCTCACCGCCAGTGCGCACAGCGGTTGTTATGAAATTAGAGATTGTGCCGTTGGTAATGAAAACCTTGGCGCCATTGATAATATAATCGTCACCATCGCGAACAGCTTTGGTGCGAAGTGAAGCGACATCGCTGCCGGCGCCCGGCTCTGTGACACCTAAGGAGCCTATCATCTCGCCCTTAGTAGCAGGCAGAACGAAACGTTTTTTCAAATCATCTGACCCCATGCGGTCAATGATTTTGGTGGCAAACTCAGCATGGGTCATGATGGCAACAGGCACGCCGACCGAGCCACATTTCATGAGCTCCTGAAGAAGAATGGTAGTGTACCAAAAATCCAATCCGGAACCGCCATATTCCTCGGACAGGCGCACACCTAAGAACCCAAGCTTTCCAAGCTTTTCAAACAGGGCTCTGGGAACTTCACCGTCATGTTCCCATTGATGGGCGTTTGGCTTGACCTCACGCTCGACAAATTCGGCAACAGAATGACGGAAAATTTCGTGTTCTTCGGAGAGCCTGGGCAGCATTGTTTTTCTCACTTATGCGGAGAGTTGAGGTGCTCAACGACCTCTTTACAAGCTTATGAAATCACTCATTCCATCTTTTGTCAAGTGTTACTCAGTAAACAAGCAGTACTATTATTTGTTAAATTTCTGAGTAGATAGCCTCAACGATATCCCGATATTTTTCCTCGAATTTTTCGCGCTTGAGTTTCAAGGTTGGGGTAAGGGCTTCATCCGATGGACTTAGAGGGTGGTGGATCAAATTGAACTTCTTGATCTGTTCGGCGCGGGAAAAACCGGCATTTACTTTGTCGACTTCACTTTGAAAAAGAGCCGCGACTTCAGGCGCATCGTAAAGTTTTGCAAGGCCCTCCCCGGTGATGCCTTTTTCTCTGGCAAATTGTTGTACATTCTGAGGATCGATAACGATAAGCGCGGAGAGGAATTTCCGACTGTCACCAATGACCATCGCCTCTGTAATGTAGGGGCTAAATTTGAGCTGGTTTTCAATTTCTGATGGCGAGATGTTTTTACCACCGGCTGTGACGATGATGTCTTTCTTGCGGCCAAGGATTTTTAAATAACCTTGATCGTCGAGGGCGCCGATATCCCCGGTGCGGAGCCACTCACCTTCAATTGCCTCCTGGGTTTTGGCAAGATTGCCGTAATATCCTTGAAAGACATTGCGTCCCTGGACGAGTATTTCTCCATCTGCTTCGATGCGGATGTCCGTTGAGGGGAGGGCCTTTCCCACCGTTCCAATGCGATTAAGTCCAACCGGGGGTATACTGACGACACCCGATGATTCCGTCAGGCCATACGTTTGACGCATGTCAATGCCGAGTGCTGTAAACCATTCGATCAGCTCGGGGGAAGAAGGTGCGCCACCGCAGATGACATAGCGTGTTCTTTGCAGTCCAACGATGCGCTTTGCCCAATTGAGGACCATGCGATCGGCAAATTTGAACTTAGCCTTCAGAAGAGGCGAAGGCTCTTTTTCCTCCATTTTGCATTGGGCGATCTGTTGCCCCGTCTTGAACGCCAGTTTCCAAGCGAGTTGTCTTATTGCCCCAGAAGCCTCGACGCCCCCGGTAATTTCGGCGTGAAATTTTTCCCAAAACCTCGGGACACCGAAGAACATGGTCGGTGCAATTTCACGAATGTTCTCGGCGATCATAAGAGGGCTTTCAGCGAAATAGACCACGGAGCCTCCTAAGAGTGGCCGTGTTGCTCCTAAAAGACGTTCACCGATATGGCTGAACGGCAAGAATGAAATTTGAACGTCATCATGGGCGATCGGTAGTGTGTCGGACTGACATTCTGCTTGAAACATTAGATTGCTGTGGCTGAGCATGGCGCCCTTGGGCGGGCCGGTGGTGCCGGATGTGTAGATGAGGATGGCGAGATCGTCTGGTTTGATTTCTTCGCCGCGGCCTCGCCAAAGATCTGGCTCATTTGAAGCACACACCTTTCCGTGCTCCAGTAAGTCATCGAGGTGAATGACACCCGGATCTCGGTTGGCCTCTCCGGTAAGGGGACCGAATACGATGATATGTTCGAGACTGGGTAGATCGCCCCGGAGCGGAAGAATCTTGTTCAGTTGAGGTTCGTTCTCGACAAAGAGGAAACGCGCGCCGCAATCGTTGATGACGTATTGAACTTGCTGTGGTGCATTGGTGGCGTAGATACCGACAGAGACCCCACCGACACTCATTGTACCCATATCTGCGTAAAGCCATTCAGGCGAATTATCACCAAGAATGCAGACGCGGTCGCCTTTGTTCAAGCCCAGGGAAAGAAGGCCGAGGGCAATAAACTGAACCGTCTGCCCATATTGGCGCCAGGAAATTGTTTGCCAGGTTCCATCCGCTTTTTTGCAAAGAGCGGGGCTGTTTCCATACTTGTCCGACGCGTTTAGGATTGCTTGCGCGACAGTGCTTTCAGCATAGATAGCCATCTTTCAGCTCCGTCACCTCGCGGCATTATCGTCCGCGAAAATTGGTGGGCGGCGATGCGCCCACGGATGAGCGGCCTCCAATTGTGCGGCCAGGCGCAGAAGCAACGCCTCTTCCCCATAAGGAGCCGCAAATTGAATTCCTGTGGGTGTTTCCTTATCGAGCCAGACAAGGGGGACAGACATAGCGGGCATGCCCGTTACGTTAAACAATGCGGTAAAAGCCGTGGTCGGAAGAATAGCTTTGTTGAAGATTTCCCGGTCTTCGGTCATGGTATCCAACAGACCGAGTGGAATTTCAGGCGCGGCCATGGTTGGGGTTAGGATCAAATCTACCTGAGAAAATAGGCTGGCGGTTTGACGGGTGATCACATTCATCTGAGTAAGACGGGCGACATAGTCTTCCCCGGAGATGGTTTTTCCCATTTCCCACATTTGAGCTGTGTTACGCTCGATCTCATCAAGGCTAATTTCTTTGCCGCGCATGTGACCAAGAGCTGTTAGCGATTGCGCAACATTGGTGGCAATGATGGGCTCGATCGTTGGCCAGAAAGCTTCAACGTCATGAGCAGGCATGATTTCGATGATGTCATGACCGAGTGCTTCGCAAAGCGTGGCGGCTTTCGTCACCGCATCGAGACATTGAGGATCAACCTCTTCGCCGTTGAAGGATTGCAGACACAAGCCGATGCGAAGCTTCTCTGGATCTAGGGCCACCTCTTCCAAAAATGACCGCTCATTGGGAGGCGCTGTATAGGGATCACCGGGTTCGGCACCGGCGATCACATCAAGGAAGGCCGCGCTGTCGCGCACGGTTCGCGAGACACAGTTTGCGTAGGCCATACCGGCCCAGCCATCGCCTGCAGCAGGTCCGAAAGACACGCGCCCGCGGGATGGTTTCAAACCTACCAGGCCACAACATGCGGCAGGAATACGGATGGATCCACCGCCATCAGTTGCGTGGGCGAAGGGAACGATCCCTGCGGCAACGGCAGCCGCGGCGCCACCGCTGGACCCGCCGGTACTGAGTTCCAGGTCCCATGGATTTCGCGCCGGTCCATAATATTGTGACTCCGTAGACGTATTAATGCCGAATTCAGGGCTGTTGGTCATGCCGCATATGATGCCGCCAGCTTTTTTGAGGCGCGCCGTCAAAGCCGAATCGAAAGGAGCGACAAGCCCTTGTGTGGTTTTGCTGGCAGCAGTCAGCGGCGCGCCTTCACAAGCTGAAAACAACGCCTTCAGAAATATCGGCAAGCCAGCCAGCGGGGAATCTTTGTTCAGAGATGCCGCATCAAAATTATTCAAGCACTGCTCAGCGACAGCATCCAAATGCTCGACAACAGCATTGATTTCACTGTTGACGGCCTCGACTTTGCCGCGCGTACTTTCATAAAGCTCTCGCGCCGATATCTCGCCTTTTTGAACAAGCGTGTTCAAAGCGATGCCGTCCAAACCGTCGAGTGATGCCTCAATTTTCATGGCGAGCTCCCAGGGTAATGTGTTTTTGTTTCGTGCGGGCCCTTTAAAACCATACCTTATTTGGCGCATTTTACTTTTGTCAAGTGATACTCAGTTTTTGTCTAACACTTGTATTTTGACCCCATTTGTGAGACTGTGGCTGACCACAGATAAGATGGGTTCGAGACCCAAAGGGTTTCAATTGTTCATCAAAAACAAGGGTCTTTACTAGCTAATGGATAACTTCAAACACGAGTTTGCCGATTTGGGCGAGGTAACGCTTCACTATGTTACTGTGGGAGACGGTGATCCTGTCGTGCTTCTGCATGGTTGGCCGCAAACTTGGTATGAGTGGCGTTTGCTCATGCCTCTGATGGCGCGGGATTTTAAACTCATGGCGCCAGATTTGCGCGGGCTCGGCCAGTCGTCTCGCCCGGTCTCAGGATATAGTAAGAAAATTGCCGCGGAAGATATCTGGGCATTGATGCATGATCATCTTGGGTATGATCAATTTCACCTTGTTGGCCATGATGTTGGGGGGCCGGTTGCTTATCATCTTGCGGTCGCACATCCGGAGGCCATTCAGAAACTTGTTATTGTGGATGTGTTGGTTCGCGCCGACCTTCTAAAAGGCGCTAGCCGTTCTGCGGTATCTCGCTGGCATCATGGCTTTAATCAAATTGTTGATATGCCAGAGGCCCTAACTCAAGGCCGTGAGGGGGTCTATCTGGGATGGTTCTATAAAGTGGGTGGCGCGCGGCCGGACGCCCTCATGGAAGAAGCGCAGGCGGAATATATCCGATCCTATTCGCAACCTGGCGCCATGCGGGCAGGGTTTAATTATTACCGCGCTTTCCCGACAGACTATATGGACAATCAAGCCATTCCCGAAGGACACAAACTACCGATGCCGCTTTTAGGGTTGAGTGGTGGCGCTAAGTCGGGAAGACGTGATCTCGTGCGGCAATCATTGGAGAATGTTGCCGATGACGTCACGGCGATTGTTGTCGAAGACGCGGGCCATTGGCTGCCTGAGGAACAACCCGAAGAGATGGCCCGTCATCTCACCGCGTTTTTCAATCGTTAGATCTAAATAGCGGGTGCTGCATCGGCGCATTGTTACATCAAGAGTGGAAAGGGTGTTGAAATGTCAGATGAAACGGTCACTAAAGCGCGCGAGGCGTTCAGAGCCGAGAATATTTCCGCCTACTATTCTGGCCCCTTGCATTTAACAACGACCGTCACCGTGTCTCTGGCTGTTGTCGCGTTGTGCATAGCATCGCTCGACTCTGTATCGCTTCTCGAATGGATAACCCTTCCGATTACATTTCTTTATGCCAATCTCGTGGAGTATTTGGGGCATAAAGGCCCAATGCATAACCGTACAAAGTTCTTTGGGCTGATTTATAAAAGACACGCAATCGAGCACCATTCCTTCTTTACCGAGGAGGCGACGACGTTCGATTCAAGCAAAGACTACAAGGCTGTTTTGTTTCCACCAATCATGTTGTTTTTCTTTTTCGGGTGTTTTGCTTTACCTGTTGGAGGCGCTCTATACGTTCTACTTTCACCCAACGTTGCATTTCTGTTCGTGCTCACAGCCGCCGCCTATTTTCTAAACTATGAGCTGTTGCACTTTTGCTATCACATCGACGAACGCGCATGGCCCTCGAAGTTTCCGTTTATGAACAGGTTGCGGCGGCACCATACGATCCACCACGACAAGGCATTGATGGCCAAGTTCAATTTCAACATTTCTTACCCGATTTTTGATGCTGTTTTTGGAACAATGTACAAGGGTATCTGAGATCATTGTTTGAAGGAGAATAGTTTTATTAAGCAGCTTGGGCGGTCACACGGTTTTGAGGCAATGTGATGATTGCCCGGGTACCCGTGCCGTGATCACTTTCAACGGTGAAAGTTCCGTCATGCAGCTCCACCAGTGAGCGAACGATTGGTAGTCCGAGGCCCATCCCACCGACCGACCGAGAATAAGCTTCTTCGACCTGACTAAACGGCTCCAATATTGTATCCAATTTGTCAGTGGGAATACCGATTCCATCGTCTTCTACAACAATTTTTAAGCTCGATCCGTTGACCGGTTCGATTATCACATTTATCGTACCGCCGGCATTGGTGAATTTGATGGCGTTCGAAACGAGGTTGATAAAGACCTGGCGAATGCGCCGCTCATCCGCGCGGATCACAATGCCTGGCTCATTACAGGTGAGTATAAGTGATTTTTCTGGGCCGCGTACTTCTTCTGTAAATAGATTAAATGTTCCGGTGATAAGGCGGTGTAAGTCGAACTCTGATTCTTCCAGAGCGACTTTCCCTGAATCTATTCTGGCCATATCGAGGATGTCATTCAAGATCGACAGAAGGTGTTTGCCAGAATTTAGAATGTCATTGGCGTAATCTTTGTAGGCTGGCGTACCAATCGCTCCCATGAGCTCGCCAGCGATGATCTCGGAAAACCCAATAACCGCGTTAAGAGGGGTACGTAATTCATGGCTCATATTGGCCAAGAATTGCGTTTTGGATTGGTTGGCTTTTTCTGCAATATCTTTCGCGGCTCGTAGATCTTTTTCGGTCTCGTGGCGGCGTTCGATTTCCAAATTTAGCTGATCGATGGTTTCGCGCTGCTTTACGTTGGCGGCTTTAATCTGCTTCTGATGGGCGCGCGTGGAGATAAAGTACCACGAAAACCAGGTGATGGCGATGAGACCCAAAAGCGTCAAGCCTAAAAGCACCAAAGTTTGCTCTTTTGCTTGGGCTTCCGCGAGTTCGATATCACGTTCTAATTGACCGGTTTTGAGTTGTTGGATTCTCAATGCTTGATTGGCAAATTCAAATTGAGCACCCATAAGCGCAAAGTTGGCTGATGATGAGGCATCTCTCCCATGATCATCCAACCGTTTAAATGCTTCATGGTGTTGGAGCGCCAGATCATATTGCCCATTTCCCTTGAAAATGTGAAAGGCAATTTCGTGCATGTCGCGAAAAGGTGACGTTGTGGTCTCTAAGTCAACGTCCTCAAACGCACGGGATGTATAGGTTAGAGCATTATCCGGCTGGCCTAATTCGATAGCGATTTCTGCCTTAATGCCCCATACGAATTTGGACCATCCGTTGGCGTCGTTTCCTTTGAGAAGACTTAATGCCTCATCGGTAATGGCGTTTGCTTCGTTTAGCTGGTCGTCCAGAATATGGACCGAGGCGAGATTTGTTAGAATGCGCGCCTGAAGCAAAGGGCTGCCAAGCTCGCGGCTGAATTCATAAGCTCGCGTAAACTCCACTAGCGCCTCATCATGACGCCCGAGCTCCTTCAGGACACGGGCGCGGTTGTTTGCAGATGACATGTCGAGTGCAAGGTCACCGCTGAAGACCTCTTGGGCGCGGTCGTGATATTGTAAGGCTTTTTCGAATGACCGGGCATCGTTGTAGACTGAACCAAGACTTTGTAGGGTGATTGATTGGCTACGCGTGAGATTGAGCTTGGCAAAGATGTCATGGGCGCTATGGAAGCTGTTGAGGGCGGTCTCAACATCGCCAGAAAGACGAGACACGCGGCCAAGGGTCAACAAAAGATCCCCCTGCAACTTGGATTCGGGGTGGTTCTCCCCTAACAGTTTTAGGGCGCGCTTGATAAGAGGACGAACTTCATCTGTTCGATTGATACGAATGAGAGCTTCTGACCGTAACCAAAGGGCGGTCGCTTCAGCTGTGGATTGCTCATCCTCCGTAGGCAGAGAGCGTGCCGTTTCTTGCGCTTTGAGCGCGTAATCGAGTGCCGCAGACGGATCGCCCATCATGGATGATTTGGATTTTTCAATGAGCTGATCAAAATCAGCCTGCGATTCAGGATCTGATAAGCTTACAGGGTCTTCGGCGCGCTCAAGCACACCGGCGCTGAACCCTTGGTTTATACCAAGCAGCCAAATGATCGCGACCACTGAAAAAAGTCTCAACATTTCCACATATCTCTAAAGCTCTTCAACTTAGAGTACGGGAGTTTGATTGAGAGAGTCTTAGCGGAGTGTCGATCCTAAGGCAGTGAAGGGACGCGTAGGTTGTAGCGCACCGCGTCCCTCATGAATCCCAGGTAAGGTTTTGTTTAGAATTTGAAGCCGAGGCGCGATCCAAGAGCAAATCCATTATCATCCTTGGCAATTTCGTTCTTACCGAAGTCTAACCGGCCAAAGAAACTCAATTCTGCCTTGTCTTGCAGGATCGGCGTGGCATAGAGCGTCTCTGCTATGAAGCCACGCCCGGCCGCACCGAGATACCATTGTTCGGTGACAACTTCTTGAGCGCCGGTCTCCCGGTCGGTGACTTGAAGTGAGGTGTAGCTCAAGCCGCCGTCTTCAATGTGCAACGGTTGGGTGAGCGAGATGCGCACGGCGTCCCCATTGCGGAAGCTATCAGACTTAGCCGCGGCGATGGCAAAAGCTGTGGTATCGATACCGTCTTCCGTCACGGCTAAGGCCGAGTTGGTAAAGCGGCTATGGCGGGTTTTACCCATCGTGGCCGATCCGGAGATGGTGAACCCGATCAGGCGGACACCGTCAATGCCTAGGGTGAAGGCATCGGTGGTGGCGCCACCAGACAGCGACAAGATGCTGGAACCTTGCGCCCCTAACAGGCCGGTTTCTTCCTGCAATTGGGTATAGCCTGCATTGAATGAAACGCTTTCTGACAATTTGCGCGTGAGCACAATGTTGGTCGCCGAGGCTTCGTAATCGTCAAAGCCGCGAAGCGCTTCGACCTGTTCACCGGTCAAATTATTGACGGTCATGTGGTCGTCGGTTTTGTCGGAGTAACCGAAAGAAACGCTGGTTTTATCATTGAAATCGAAAGAGGAGCCGGCATAGTTTCCGCCAGAAGCAAAGCCAAGGACAGGGTTTACACCACCAGTTTCAACATCATAGTCAGAGGCAAAGCCAAAACCAGGTTGTTTAGATAGGGTCTGATTTCCATCACCAACACCGAGGCGCAGACCTAAGCCGGTTGCTGGATTGTGCAAAGCAACACCAGACTGGAAGGGCAGATCACCTGCTTGCATGGTCGCTGAGGGATCTAATGGGGTGGCGGTCACGGCCAGATTCCAGCCATAGACTGAGGACACCGGAGCCGCATAAGTTTTGATGTCGGTAAAGCCAGCATCATCCGTAGAAAGATCACCCATGCGCTTATCATAGTATTTCTGGTATTTTTTGATCTGTTTTTGGGTTTCTTTGTCGCTGCTGTCTACGTCATCGAGCGGAATGGCGAAGTCACGATAAGTATCACCGATTTCTTCAATGACGTAGAGTGAAGCGTCTCCGACGGTCCAGAAATCCGCGACTGTCGAAACTGTTTGGATCTCAGAGACTGAGACTTCTGTCAGTGTTTCGCTTTCAGCGTCATAAGAAAGCAGAGCATCTAGATCGAGCGGCGACAATGCAGCGGTTACATCTAAGAGACCCCAACCATAGACAGCGTCGACACCAGGATCGCCAAGATCGCGAGCCGATTGTAAGATGATCTGAACGGTTTCGTCCGCATGTTGTTCTAACCACGGCCAGTAGCCATGAACCAAACTAACGGTGCCTGAGACTAGTGGTGCTGCGAAAGACGTACCGGACAGACGTGTGATGCCGCCATTGTTGTCTGAGACCAGCATTAGTTCCCCGGGGGCGACGATGAAATGGTTCATCAAAAGGTTATCATCCGTACAGACACCGTTTTCGAGAATGCAAGCATTACCCGGCGTGTTGGAGAAGGATGAGATCCGTCCAACGGGGTTGACCGAACCGACAATGATCAGATTGTCGAACTGATTGGGATTTGTTGTCTCGATATTGGCGGTTTGAGCCGTGCCTTCATTACCGGCGGCTTTAACAAAAACCGTATCATGCGCTGTGCTCGGCAGGACATTGGTCCATTCTTGATGGAGGGTCCAACCGGGCATGCCCAAAGACATGTTGATGACATGAGCACCCTTCTGACGTAGATCCAAAATCCCGGCATGAACATCCTGCCAGCTGGCGGTGCCGGTTTCATCAAATGGATTATAGGCCAGAACATTGACCTCAGGATTGACACCCATAATGCCCTCGCCGTCATGGCGGGCGGCGATCAGGCTAGCGACAGCGGCACCATGACCATTGGTGCTGGCTTTGTAACCGCCGCGATATTGGATTTCTGAAAAGAAAACATCAGTGTTGTCGATGGTCATGTCCAAAAGACCAACAGTCGCGCCACGTCCATGAACCTGATTTTGAGTCAGTGCCGGTGTCCAGTTGATGGTGGGCATCCAATGGTCGACATGATCAGCACCGGAGAAATTCATCAGGCCATCGTACCAATCCAAGAAGAACCAAGAACGTTCGGCTGCATCAAGATCGGCAAGAGAAGCAGGGTCGGAAAGATCAATACCGTATTTGGCAAAAACGGCACCGGCAAAGCCGTCATAGAAAGACATGCCGGTTTCATCGAGAACGGCTGCACCCCAGACCGCTTCAGAACGAGCATAGAGATCATTCATCATTGCTTGAAGCTGTTCGTAACCGGCAAGCGTTGTGCTGTCGAATGCTTCGAGATCACCCC
>JAJFIN010000519.1 GCA_021774955.1 Alphaproteobacteria bacterium
AACTTAGAAGTTCACCTCTTTAGTTATGGCGCGGATTTGTACGGTCGCGAGATATCAGTGTCCTTTGTGGATTACATCAGACCGGAGCAGAAGTTTGATGGTCTGGACAGCCTGAAAGCTCAAATCCGAAAAGACTGCAAACGAGCAGAGGACATCCTTGCTGCGGAAGCTGAAATGGCGTGAATTGACAAAGCAGCGTTTAACAGCTGGTAATATCTGGACGTGCTTTGGTGTCACTGATACAAACCCCGCCATGACCCATAAACCAACCATACAACCCGTAAATGTTGACCTGAGCATCATGGCCGATGCACGGACCCAGCGAATTATGAGCCTGGCCAGCGCGTAGATCCTTTCTTTTAAAAGGAGAGGCGCTGGATCGGGAAACAATTCACGCACTCATAGTACGCAGAACCAACAGCGGGATTTCACAAACAGATGTCGAATTCAAAGGAAACAGAGCCCGACAGCAGCGCGGCTCTCGATTACAAAACAACGCTCTTTCTACCCAAAACCGACTTTCCCATGAAGGCAGGCTTGCCCAAACGCGAGCCCGGTTGGCTTGAACGATGGCAACGGTTGGGTATTTACCAAAGCCTGCGCAAGAAATCAGCTGGTAGAGAGCCATTCGTACTTCATGACGGCCCTCCCTATGCCAATGGCAATATGCATCTGGGTCATGCGCTCAATAAAATCATCAAAGACATTGTTGTGCGTTCGCAACAGATGATGGGTCATGACGCAGCCTTTGTGCATGGCTGGGACTGCCACGGCCTCCCGATTGAATGGAAGGTCGAAGAAAAATACCGCGCCGATGGTCGCGATAAAGATGACGTGCCGATTGCTGAATTTCGCAAAGAATGTCGCGAATTCGCTCAGCATTGGATAGATGTCCAGCGCAGCCAAATGAAGCGCCTGGGTGTGACCGGCGAAATCGACACACCGTACACCACCATGGCCTACAAGGCTGAAGCTCAAATCGCCCGTGAGTTCCAAAAGTTTGTCATGAACGGAACTTTATATCGCGGCTCGAAACCTGTGATGTGGTCTGTGGTTGAGCGCACCGCTCTGGCGGAAGCTGAGGTTGAATACCACGACATTAATTCTCCCACGATCCATGCTCGTTTTTCGGTCGTGTCTGGACCCAGTGAAATTCAGGATGCGAGCGTGGTCATTTGGACCACCACACCCTGGACAATTCCTGGGAACCGCGCGGTCGCCTATTCAAATGCCATCCCGTACGGTATTTACGAAGTAACGGAAACGGGAGAAGGCAGCCTCGCGCGAGTTGGGGAACAGCTGCTTGTTGCCGACGCTCTTTGGGCTGATGTAGCGCGTGACGCGGAAATAACCGGGTTCAATCGGGTAGGTGATGCGCCTGATCTTTCCGGTGTGGTCTGTGCACATCCCTTCAGAGGTCAAGGATATGATTTTGATGTGCCTCTGATCGCTGGTGATCATGTCACTGATGAAGTCGGTACCGGCTTCGTTCATACAGCACCGGGGCACGGTGCAGATGATTTCGAAGTCGGCATGAAGTACGGCATCGAAGTGCCGCACACGGTTGGCGGCGACGGCGTCTATTTAGATAACGTACCCATGTTTGGTGGCAAGACCGTGTTGATCGGTGAAGGCAAAAAGTCCGGAAAATTTGGCGATGCTAATCCGGCTGTTGTCGAAGAGTTAAAGAACGCAGAAAAGCTTCTAGCCTCTGGTCGGATTGAGCATTCCTATGCGCATTCATGGCGATCTAAGGCACCCATTATTTTTCGCAACACACCACAATGGTTTATCGCAATGGATAAACCGGTAAAAACTGATCTTCGCGAAGACACAATCCGCACAATTGCGCTTGAGGAAATCGATCGCATTCGCTGGGTTCCAGAGCGTGGCCATGGACGCATCCGGGCAATGGTCGAAAACCGGCCCGACTGGGTTGTCTCTCGGCAGCGATCCTGGGGTGTGCCTTTAACAGTTTTTGTCCATCGTGAGACGGGCGAAATCTTACGCGATGACAAAGTCAATGAGCGCATCGCATCGGCCTTTGAAGAGGAGGGAGCTGATGCTTGGTTTATTTCTGATGCATCCCGGTTCCTTGGTGCCGATTATGAGTCCAACGACTATGAAAAGGTCGAGGACATTCTCGATGTTTGGTTTGATTCTGGTTCAACGCATGCATTTGTTCTCGAGCAAAACGAAAAATCTAATTGGCCGGCATCGCTTTATAGCGAAGGTTCCGATCAACACCGTGGTTGGTTTCAATCATCGCTCCTGGAATCATGTGGCACGCGTGGACGCGCACCTTATGACGCGGCACTGACCCACGGGTTCATCCTCGATAATAAGGGGATTAAGATGGCAAAGTCGGGGACAAATGCCGTCTCTCCAGACAACATAATCAATCAATATGGTGCGGAAATAATACGACTTTGGGTTGGCAGCTCCGACTTTTCAAGCGATTTAAAAATGGGTCCGGAAGTCGTCAAAGGGCTTGTCGATGCTTATCGCAAGCTCCGCAATACAATGCGTTTCATGTTAGGCAACCTTGATGGTTGGCAAGCTGAAGAGAAACTTCCGTATGCAGAGATGAGCGAATTGGAACGCGTGGTATTGCATCGTCTAAGTGAGCTGGATGAACTCGTTCGCAAGGCTTATTGCGATTATGATTTCAGTCGTGTTTTCCACACATTGTCCAATTTTGCTACGATCGATCTGTCGGCATTCTATTTCGACGTTCGAAAGGACGCGCTTTATTGCGACAGGCCAGACAGCATACGCCGTCGCGGCTGTCGCACTGTAATCGACCAACTGTTTCATTGTCTCACGACCTGGCTGGCGCCGATCATGTGCTTCACGATGGAAGAAGTTTGGCTGTCGAGATATGGCGATACCGATGACACCTCAATCCATCTCGAAGACTTTCCCGAGCTGCCAAGAGAATGGCGCGATGAAAAGCTGGCCGAGAAATGGCAGAAAATTCGCACTGTGCGACGGGTTGTAACCGGGGCGCTTGAAGTAGAGCGCCGCGAGAAAAGGATCGGGTCTAGTCTGGAAGCGGCTCCCGATATTTACGTCGCAAATAGCGACTTTCGAGATGCATTGGCTGATTTAGACCTTGCAGAATTGGTCATCACCTCTCAAGCCAGCTTGATCGAAGAGGAAGGCCCCAGCGATGCTTTCCGACTGGACGATGTTGCTGGCGTCGCGGTTGTACCTAAAACCGCGCAAGGCAACAAATGCCAGCGTTCCTGGCGCATATTGCCGGAAGTGGGGACCGATCCTAATCATCCAGACCTCTCATTGCGGGATGCCGATGCGGTTGAATACTTGAAAGCTCAAGGATTGATCGGTTGAAGATAGTGGAATGGGCAAAAAGTTGGTCTGTAGTGAGCAAATGGGGGCTTTTGGCGGCAACCATCATCCTGATATTTGACCGTCTCACCAAGACGTGGATCGTTCATCAACTTGAGCTCAGAGTGGGAGAATCCATCGATATTCTGCCATTTTTTAATCTCACAAGAGTTGCCAATTCAGGGGTTAGTTTTGGACTGTTTCCAGCGGGTAGTCCCTGGGCGATTGGGTTCTTATTCCTGTTTTCCATGATTGTGGTTGCCTTTTTGGTGCGCTGGCTGTGGCAGGTCGACAGATTGTCGCTGGCCATTGGGTTGGGTCTGGTCATTGGCGGGGCGGTGGGCAACGCAGCCGACCGCCTCATATATGGCGCCGTTGTGGACTTTCTAGACTTTAGCACTTTGCCGTTTCCATTTGGCTTCCGGTTCATTTGGATATTCAATATCGCAGATTCCGCTGTATCAATTGGTGTCGCCATATTGGTCTATGACGCATTCTTTGCTAAAGAAGAACCTAAGAGCTCGACTGGGGGAGCCGGATCTGCAGAATGACTGGGCTGAGGCGGTGCTTGCCGTAGTAAACAATAGGAATATCTGAATGATAAATGTATCGAAAAGTGACGCATCAAAGCTTTCGGGGCGTCGGCTTATTCAAGGACTTATTTTAGTTGGGATTGGTTTTGGGCTCGTTGGGTGCTCAAGTGTCAGTAAAGCATTAGGGGGCGGTAAAAATTCTCCAGACGAGTTTGCTGTCGTAACCAAAGCGCCACTTTCAGTACCTCCAGATTTTGCTTTGCGGCCTCCGCGTCCAGGCGCACCGCGTCCGCAAGAAGCTTCACCTGAACGTCAAGCCTCCAACGCTTTGTTCAACGGACCCGCCAATACAATAACAAATGAGATGACCCAAGGGGAGCAATTGCTTCTGGCGTCCGCAGGGGCTTCTTCAGAAGATGCAGCGATACTCGAAGCGCTTTATGCTGATGAAGTTCGTGAACGGAAGACGGATTCGAGTTTCGCTAATCGCATTTTGTTTTGGCAGAAATAGACAAAAAATTTACCGTGAACCGCTAAGCGTCCATTTGGTACCGTTCGGACTTAAGCGGACTCGAACAGCCGTTTTATCCGATCAATTTGCTAATTGGATGATCCACTTTTGCGTGGCACCATTTCTGAATCCGGTAATGTGCATACAATGATGCTTCGCATTTAACGAGGGTTGTAAATGACAGAGTGTTTGAACTTCCGCGTTTTAAGATCAGCTCTAGTAGGCTTAGGCGTTCTTTTACTTACCGCAATCGCCGCTCAAGCGGATTTGGTTGACGACCTCAGCAAACGGCTCACTCCAGAAACATTTACGTTAAAAAATGGTATGCAAGTTGTGGTGATCCCAGATCATCGTGTGCCAGTAGTCACTCATATGGTTTGGTACAAAACCGGCTCTGCAGATGAAGTGCAAGGCAAGTCCGGGATCGCCCATTTTCTCGAACACCTTATGTTCAAGGGCACAAAAAAAATCCCCCCGGGTGAATTTTCAAAAATCATCGCGCGCAACGGTGGTCAGGGAAACGCATTCACATCGTCAGATTACACCGCTTATTACCAGCGGATAGCTCTGGACCGGCTTCCACTTTTGATGGAAATGGAATCGGATCGTATGCGCAATCTCGTGCTCACCGATGACATCGTCTTGCCTGAGCGCGATGTTGTCATCGAAGAACGAAACACGCGCATCGAGAATTCACCCGGCGCATTGCTCGCCGAACAATTGTCAGCGGCTCTTTTTCAGAACCATCGGTATGGGGTTCCGGTGATCGGCTGGCGACATGAGTTAGCGGAGCTCACGCGCCAAGACGCGCTCGCATTTTACAGAATATATTACGCGCCGAACAATGCCACTCTCATCGTTGCCGGTGATATTGATGCAGCGACCTTACGCCCACTCACAGAGAAATATTACGGCCGATTAAAGCCAAGTAAGTTACCTCCTCGCATTCGAGCAACAGAACCACCGCATGTTGCCGAGCGTCGCGTTACGCTGCGAGATGGCCGCGTACGACAACCGTCCTGGCAACGTCACTACTTGGCGCCTAGCCGAAACAATGGTGAGGCAGGGCAATCTCCTTCGCTAGAAGTTTTGCAATACGTTCTCGGCGGTCACAACAATAGCCGACTATATAGACGTTTGGTTATTGAGGAAAAATTGGCTGCTGCGGCAAGTGCAAGTTATTCCGCGGGTGCCATCAATAGCGCGACGTTCGCGATTTCTGTATCACCACGCCCTGGTGCATCCCTCGACAGAATTGAAATTATAGTCGACGAGGAAATTCAAAAACTTCTGGATGCAGGTGTGAGAGAAGCAGAGGTGCGTGGAGCGACCAAAACCATCATCAACGACACAATATTTGCCCTGGATAATCAGCAAACGATGGCTCAGATATTTGGACAGGTGTTGAGTGGTGGTGGATCTATCAGCGATGTTACCAATTGGCCGCGCACAATCGCCGAAGTCAATTCTGAGAGCGTCAACCAAGTCGCTGCGGAAGTGTTGAAGATTGAGCGATCCGTAACGGGACGTCTTCTTCCCTCAGATGAAGAGGGTGTGTGACATGAAAGATACTTGGCAAAAATCAATACGTCGTATCGCCATCATCTTGCTGGCCGTTGGAATTTCGAGTTGTGCTGAAATTTCCGATTGGACAGACCACAAAACTAATGTGAGTGCCCCCAATACCTCGACCCTAGATTCTAAGATTGCTGTGCAGCGTGTCGTCAGCCCGCTGGGAATTGAGGCTTGGCTAGTCGAAGAGAGTTCGATCCCGATTATTTCACTCGAGCTTTCATTTGAAGGTGGAGCTCGTACCGATCCATTTGGCAAAGAGGGGCTATCCTTTTTGGTTGCTGGATTATTGGACGAAGGGGCGGGTCAATATTCGTCCTCAGAATTCAGAAGTCTATTGGAGGAAAACTCCATCGGCTTGTCATTTCAAACCGGGAGAGAAAGTTTCGGCGGCAGCCTGACCACGCTCAGCTCCAACAGAGATTTGGCATTCGACCTGTTGCGATTGGCTTTAACGCGCCCCAGGTTTGATGATGAACCGGTAAACCGAGTACGCAGTCAGGTCGCAGTGATACAGCGCAGAGCAATATCGAGCCCCGGCCAATTAGCCTCCGATACGCTCTACGCCGAATTGTTCAATAGTCAAACCTACGGCCGGAAGACCATTGGAACGACCCAAAGTCTTTCGGCAATCACCAACACAAACTTAGCGGCTTATGTGAAGGAGCATTTGGTGCGTGACCGTCTTAAAATTGCGGTCGTTGGCGATATTGATGCTGAGACGCTAGCAGTCAAACTAGATAAAATGTTTGGGGACCTCCCCGCAAGTAGCACCTCTGCAGTTGCAGATGAAATTAGCGTTTCATCCGGCGGTAGTTTGAACATCGTGTCGTTTGATAACCCACAATCGACAGTGCTCTTTGCCGCGAACGGTATCAAGATTGATGACCCGGATTTCATGCCGGCTTATGCTCTCAACTACGTGTTAGGTGGTGGCGGTTTTTCTTCTCGTCTGATGCAAGAGGTCCGAGAGAAGAGAGGGCTCACATATGGCATCTCGACCTTTTTTGTACCAAGCAACAATTTCGGAATGTTCATAGGCTCGGTCGCGTCCGACAATGAAAAGATCGCCGAAACCATCGAAGTAACTAAATTTGAAATAGACCGAATGAAAAGGGAGGGGATCACCAAAGAGGAATTAGCCAATGCCAAAACATACCTCACTGGTGCATTTGCCCTCAGATTCGATTCCAATGCGAAAATCGCGGGTCAACTTCTTGGTTACCAACAATATGGTCTAGGCATTGATTATATCAATCGACGCAATGGCTTGATCGAAGCGATCACAATGGACGACATTGCTCGGGCTTTGCAGCGACTTCCAGCTTCGAATGAGCTGTCATTTGTGGTAGTTGGGAAGCCAAAGGGACTCACTTCGACTACCGAAGCTCACTGAGGAGCATCCATGAGCTACTCCCAAGACATCAAAGGTTGTCTGTCTGAAACGATTGGCGACAATGGTCTTACTTCAGATGTGCTAAACCAAGCATTAGGCCAAACACAAGGTGCGCTCGAAGACATTCGCTCGAAATATGATGATCGCTCATTGCCATTGCTCCGCTTGCCGGAAGAACGGGATGACCTGGCTGAGTGCCAACGATTGGCAAAGTTTTTTTCAGATCAAGAAACCACCGATGTTGTTGTGTTGGGGATAGGCGGCTCGAGCCTCGGTGCGCAAGCGCTAGGGCAACTGGCAGGCTTCGGCACACCGGTTTATGCGCCAGCGGCGGGCCAGCCGCGCTTGCATTTTTACGACAATATCGATCCCGACACGATGACCCGCGCACTATCTTCTTTGGACCTTCGGCATACGCGGTTTTTGGTCGTTTCAAAATCAGGTAGCACAGCTGAACCGATGATGCAGCTTTACAATGTTGCTAGCGCACTCAAAGAAGCGGGTGCCGGTGAGCATCTATGGAAACATTTCGCTGCTATAGCGATGCCCGGTGACAATCCCTTACGGGCACTGGCAAAAACCCATGAACTCCCCATCATTGATCATGACCCCGCTGTAGGCGGACGGTTTTCTGTGCTGTCCAATGTCGGCATGGTCCCAGCACTTCTCATGGGGTTGGATCCGGTCAAAATACGTGAAGGCGCTTTCTCTGTACTTGATCCCATCCTCAAGAAAAAACCGCCAAGCGAGATTGCTCCAGCAATTGGGGCCGCCTTGAGCATGGCTCTGCAAGAACAGCATGGCATCAACATGAGCGTGATGATGCCCTACGCCGATCGCCTCAAACTGTTAGCTTTTTGGTACCGCCAATTATGGGCCGAGAGCCTGGGCAAGAATGGCAAAGGCACGACGCCAATAGATGCATTAGGTCCTGTCGATCAACATAGTCAGCTGCAACTTTATCTTGATGGCCCCAACGACAAATTGGTGACAATCATTATGTTGTCCAGCGCGGGCCAGGGTCCGCGGGTTGACCCAGCACTCGTGAGCGATCCATCACTTGCCTACCTTGAAAACAAAACCATTGGTGATCTTGTCGATGCCGAACAACGCGCCACTGCCAATACATTGATTGAGAACCATCGTCCGACACGGATCATGAAAATTCCGACACTCGATGAGACCAGCCTCGGTGCCATCATGATGCATTTTATGTTGGAAACTATCATCGCCGCTCACTTGTGGGATGTTGAGCCCTATGATCAACCGGCGGTCGAGGAAGGGAAAATCCTAGCCCGGCAATATCTAGGAGAGCTCTAAGGACATGACCATCCGCCGACTGACAGAAGGAACGGTCAATCGCATCGCCGCTGGTGAAGTGATCGAACGCCCTGCCAGTGCGGTCAAGGAATTGGTCGAAAACAGTCTGGATGCCGGCGCCACTCAAATCGACATTCACGTTCAGGACGGTGGGCGAAGTCTCATTGCGGTAAGTGACAATGGCTGCGGCATGAACGCCGAAGAAATCACCCTCGCCGTCGAGCGCCACGCGACGTCAAAATTACCCATTGATGAAAACGGCGAGGATGACTTGCTTCACATATCGAGCATGGGTTTTCGTGGTGAAGCACTTCCTTCAATCGGCGCCGTCAGCAGGTTGAGTATCACTAGTCGCGAGCATGGCGGTGAGCCAATGTGTATGCTTGTCACTGCGGGAGTCGTGCGGGGACCTGAACCGGCATCAGGCACGGACGGAACGCGCGTTGAAATACGTGATCTTTTCTTTGCTACGCCCGCTCGTCTCAAGTTTTTAAAATCTGAGCGCGCAGAAACCACCGCCGTCAGCGAGATCGTCAAGCGCCTGGCCATGGCCAATGCAGATGTTGGTTTCACTTTGCGCTCGGGAACGCGCCAATTATTAAACCTGCCGCGAGAGACCGGAGACTTCTTTGATGCGCGCTTGAAAAGACTGGCGGCCATTATGGGGCGCGAGTTTGGCGAAAATTCTTTGCGCGTCGAAGCACAACGCGAAGGCATCAAGCTGTCAGGCTACGCAGCTCTTCCAACTTACAACCGATCAAACGCCCAGATGCAATTTCTGTTCGTCAACGGCCGGCCAGTGCGTGACCGTCTGATTATCGGCGCCGTGCGCGGTGCTTATGCCGATTTCCTAGCCCGTGATCGTCATCCTTCCGTGGCGCTGTTTCTTGAGATCGATCCAGCCGAGGTCGATGTTAATGTGCATCCGGCCAAGGCCGAAGTGCGGTTTCGCGATGCCGGTCTTGTCCGTGGCCTGCTCGTCTCAGCTTTGCGTCATGCATTGGCGGAGGCCGGACACCGGGCATCAACAACAGTTTCTGGTGCAGCGCTAGGCTCGTTTCGCCCAGCCGTTGCACCAGGACACTATCAGCAAGATTACACGCGCTCCTATGCCGTGGAACGAAATCAACCAGCGACGGAAGGGTTGTCCGGTTTCTCAGAACCAACGGTACGCGCGGAACAGGATTACGACCAATCCCTACCAGCGGCGGATTATCCGCTCGGTGTCGCCCGTGCACAGCTCCACGAGACCTATGTCGTCGCACAAACAGACGACGGCATAGTTATCGTTGATCAGCATGCAGCCCATGAACGGCTCGTCTATGAACGTATGAAAAAAGCTTTGGGTGAAACCGGCGTGGCGCGACAAGGGCTCCTCATTCCGGAAATTGTCGAACTTGACGAACCGACCGCGCATCGCCTCATCGCAAGAGCTGAGGAACTGGCGGCCTTGGGCTTGACCATAGAAAGTTTTGGACCCGCGACAGTGCTTGTCAGAGAAGTACCTGCGCTTTTAGGTGATAGTGATATCAAAGGGCTGATTAAAGACCTCGGTGATGATCTGGCCGAGCTTGATGAGACCATCGCCTTGAAAGAACGCTTAGAAGATATCTGCTCGACCATGGCCTGCCATGGGTCGGTTCGTGCTGGCCGCCGCCTTGTCGCCGCGGAGATGGATGCGCTCCTGAGGGAGATGGAAGCCACCCCCCATTCCGGCCAGTGCAATCACGGCCGCCCAACCTATGTCGAACTCAAACTCGCCGACATTGAACGCCTGTTCGGGCGGCGTTAATGCCAATTTACCGAGTTTATGTAAACCTGTTTGCATAAAATCGGCATTGATCTGTTGCATCATCTTTCCATGTGAATTGAACTTTGAACTCACCTTTGACGTGTCTGCGTGGAGGTTCGAGTTGGCATCTCTAGAAGGGGCGGCAAAAGGCCGGATGAATTTATGTTGAATATTTCGGGACTGACCAAGACCTATCCAAACGGTGTTGTTGCCTTGAGCGATGTCTCTTTGGAAATTTCCAATGGCATGTATGGATTGCTAGGCCCGAACGGCGCCGGCAAATCGACCTTGATGAGGACCATCGCGACGCTGCAATCACCGGATAAAGGTTCAATCACCTTCCACGCTACCAACGTATTGAAAGATCCAGCAACGCTGCGCAATCAGCTTGGATATTTACCCCAAGACTTTGGCGTCTATCCGCGCATATCAGCGCGCGCGATGCTTGATCATCTCGCTATCTTAAAAGGCCTCACCGATCGCAAGGAACGCAAACGGGTGGTCAACCAACTCCTTGAGCAGACTAATCTCGACAAAGTCGCAAACAAAGCCGTCTCCAGTTATTCCGGAGGCATGCGCCAGCGCTTTGGCATCGCCCAAGCTTTGCTCGGCGATCCGCAATTGATCATCGTTGACGAACCGACGGCCGGCCTTGATCCGGAAGAGCGTAATCGCTTCCACAATCTCTTGAGTGAGATCGGTGAAAACGTCGTTGTTATTCTCTCCACCCATATCGTCGAAGACGTCGCGCAACTTTGTCCCAACATGGCCATCATGGCGGAGGGGAGGATCGTCGCGCAGGGCGTGCCTGA
>JAJFIN010000520.1 GCA_021774955.1 Alphaproteobacteria bacterium
GACTGGCGCGGTCTGCCGCACCGGCCTGATGAGATATGGGAGTGGTATCGTCGCATCCAAATGGTTGATGCGTTCTATGATCAACTGGATACTTCCATTCTTAACGAGATTGCACATGAATACGGTGCTGATTATATCGTCATGCGCACAGGCCGTAAGCGACCAGCCATATGGGGAGATTCCCTGTTTCAGAATCAGCGCTATAGTGTTTTTCGTATACCCACGAACCCTCAGAACAACACGTTGAGGATTCTCTGATGCTGCGTTTGGCAATGTCCATATTGGTGCGCGACGAGGCGGATGTCATCGAAGATAATATTCGGTTTCACAAGAGCATGGGTGTCGATTATTTCATCATCATGGACAACGGATCTAGGGACGGAACACGGGATATACTGGAAGACCTAAAAGATGAATTCAATTTGGAAATTCTGGATGAACCGTCTCGCTCTTTTGATCAAGATCTGTGGGTCACACGGATGGCTTTTCTGGTGCGTGAAGCCGGGCGCGCCGACTGTATGATTGCCGCGGATGCGGATGAGTTCTGGTATAGTGCAAAGGGAGATCTCAAATCGGATTTTCAAGGCGCGCACTCTTTTCAAAAAAGCGGAAGCTTAAACGATAAGGCGTATAGGCCAAGCGTTTTTTTGTGTCCGCGTTTTAATATGTTGTCCCGCAAGCAGGACCTCGAGGCGCCCGATTATCGTTTTTCCGATAACATCATGAAAGTTTCGCATCCTTTAGGCTTTCACAAGAATACCTCTGATCCTGCGCAGAAGCTGGATTTTGAGATTATGCTGCGTACCATGCCGCCTAAAGTCATGTGTATGCTGGAGGGTTTACGCGCAGTCGGCATGGGGAATCATTCCGTTGAGCATGAAGGAGGCGAACCCGTTGTGAGCGCCACCATTCAAATATATCATTATCCGGTTCGTGGATTTGAACAATTTGAGACAAAGGTCGTTAATCAGGGTGAAGGGCTGACATCCAATGAACGTTTTGACAAAGGAACCGGATGGCACGCCCGGCGATGGTATTCACTCCACAAACAGGGCAGATTGCGCGAAGAATATGAATCTATGATACTTGATGATCAGCAAACGAAAGATCTCAGCCGCAAAGGTATCCTGGAAGAAGACCTCACAATCAAGAGTTATCTTCGGAACTTAGGGGATAGGGTGTGCTGAAAAGTATCATTCAACAGGCATTAAAGTACCTGACCCCGAAAAAGTTTAATCGCTCTCAGAGTAGACGAACGGGTGTCCGGCAGATGCCCGCGTGTGGACGCATACAACAAAAAGCTCTACAGGCGGCGGCAGTCCAGAGATGGGAGGAGTCGCTGAATTTTTGGAGACAGGCCGCCGAACTTGAGTCAGATCCTAGAAAAACAACGCTCCAAATCGCTCAGTGTTATTTTCAGATGGGAGAAATCAATACAGCGGAAGACCTTTTCACAGATCTATCGAAAAAATTACCGAATGACACAGGCCCGCTTTTGGGCTTGGCGCAAATAGCGCAGCACCGGCGCATTTGGCCTGAGGCCGATAAAATCTGGAAGGACCTCATTGGCGCTGGTGAACCGGAACCGATGATCGCTACCCGCTATATTTCTTTTTTGTTGGCAAAAAATGACTACCAACACGCGCGGCAAATCTTTGATCAATGGTTACGTCATCTTGGCACAGTAGAATCCGGTCTTGTGCTGGCCGATATTCATCTAGCCATGGGCGCTCCTGAAGAGGCGTTGAAAGATATAGAAAATTTGCAAAATAGGTTCGGGAAAACCAATCAGAAAATACAACAGAAAAAAGTACTCTGCCTGATGGCGAGAGGGAATTACGAGCAGGCACTTCGTATTCTTCTTTTTGGTATTGACGTATCGGAGATGTCGCCGCCGGTGCAGGCGCAATGTGCTGAACTCTATATCGCCACTTCTCAACCCGATAAGGCCATGCAATTAGCAGAAACATTTCCGGAAGTGTGGCATCAAAACCGTGCTGTTGCGAATATTCTGAGCTGGAGTTATATGCAAAAGGGCGAGAGCGAAAAGGCGAAAGAAGTCTGGCACGCGGTCTCTTTTCGGCCGCGCATTCAGCTTGTCAAGGACATGTGTATTCAGGTGGATCTGGTCAATCGTCCCAATAGCGTGAGCGGCAAGGGTCGGTTAAAACTTTTCGCCCACTTGAAAGACGAGTGTTTTCGCCTACCGGCTTTTCTTGATTACTATCGCAAGATTGGCGTCAGTGAATTTTATATCATCGATAATGAGTCTACGGATGGATCAAGGGATTATCTTCTGACGCAGAATGATGTGGTAACCTTTCAAACGAGTAAAAACTTTCTCGATGCGCAATTTGGCAGTTATTGGATTAATTATCTGATTAAGCAACATGCCACAGCCGGGGATTGGTGCCTCTATCTTGACCTCGATGAACTCTTAGTCCTGCCGGATATCGAGACGCAAGGCCTCATGCCAGTCCTGGATCAACTTGAACAGGGCGGGGATGAGGCGCTCGCGGCTTTCATGATTGATATGTATCCTGAAACCGTGGCCAGAGGGGAGATGTACCAACCACAAGACGATCCGCTTGCCTTCAGCCCTTATTTCGATGCTGACTATGGTTTCCGAAACTCGGTTCAATGTCCTTATGTAGTTGCCAGCGGCGGGGTAGGGGAGAGGCTTTTTTCTAAATCACCTAACCCCAACCTAACGAAGGCGCCCCTTATTCGAGCGGGCGCCGGTGTGCGGTTTATCTCTAGTACGCATTGGATCACGCCTGCGCAGGTATCGATCCAGCGCGGCGCCTTGCTTCATTTCAAATTCATCGGCTCATTTCGTGAGGCTATCGCCCAGGATGTGCGAAGTATGGCAGTTTGGGATTTCAACCGGAACTTTTCTTCCTATGGGGCCACGCTAGCAGAATTGCATGAAGATGACACATTGCTGACGCCGGATTCAGTCAAATATAAAAATTCAAACCAGCTCCTAGAACTGGGACTCATCTCGACGCGAGATAAACCCACGTGGTAGGTAACTCATTGAAAGTTAAAGTAAATGAGAGTTAGCTTTATAGCCCTTAGTCTGAGTTGTCTAAATTTGATTAATTATAGAAAAGGGCCCTCCTTACTGCATGTTGTTTAATTCCTACATATTCATTTTTGTATTTTTGCCTGTGACTTTGATCGGATTTTACGGGCTTGGACGGTATGCCGGACGCACCGCCATGATCTCTTGGTTGGTATTTGCGTCCCTGATTTTTTATGGCTGGTGGAATCCTGCCTACATTGTTTTGTTGCTCTCGTCAGTGCTTGGTAATTATTTTGTGGGCTCGCTCCTTATACGTCACAAATCCAAACCACTCTTGGTCACCGGGTTAGCGGGCAATCTTATTCTCCTCGGATATTATAAATATACGGATTTCCTTCTTGATAGTGCCAATGCGCTTATTGGAAGCGGTTTCACTCTTCAAAACATAATCCTTCCCTTAGCTATTTCTTTCTTCACTTTTCAGCAGATCGCATATTTGGTTGATGCCTATAGAGGACGAACACAAGAACCCAATTTTCTGAACTACATACTATTTGTTGTTTTCTTTCCACAGCTCATTGCCGGACCGATCGTTCATCATAAAGAGGTCATGCCGCAATTTGCGGCACTTTCAGGCCGATTCAAACTTGAGCACTTAGCAGTGGGAATGAGTATATTTGTCATAGGACTATTCAAGAAAGTTGTTATTGGCGATTCTCTCGCAGTGTATGCAAATCCGATCTTTGATTTAGTGGAAAGTGGCGTTGAGGTTTCTACACTCAGCGCTTGGCAGGCGGCTTCAGCATTTCTTGCGCAGATCTATTTCGACTTTTCCGGATATTCGGATATGGCGATCGGGCTTGCGCGTCTGTTTGGCATTCGCTTGCCGCTCAATTTTAATTCACCGTATAAGGCGAGCAATTTTACAGAATTCTGGAATCGTTGGCATATGACTCTTTCCCGTTTTTTGCGTCAATACGTCTTTCTTCCTCTAACCCGCCATAAGCCAAAATGGATACATGCCAACATCATGTTAACGATGCTGCTCGCAGGGCTATGGCATGGGGCGTCGTGGAATTTTGTGCTTTGGGGCGGATGCTTGGGCGCGTTTATCCTTTTGAATAATTTTCGGAAAAAATATTTACCACTTCCCAAAATTCTTACGGGCCAAGTGGCCGGCCAGATGATTACGATACTCCTTCTCATGATTACGATTGTTTTTTTCCGGGCGGATAGTTTTGCCGGCGCTGCACTCCTTCTCAAGGCGCTTATTGGATTTGGTTCAATAGTCAATCAGTCTTCAGCGATAAATTTCCTGTGGATCATTCTGGCTTATTGCATAACGCTTTTCGCACCAAATACACAGGAAATCATGCGTAACTTCGATCCATCCTTATCACCAGTTAAAGAGGTTGAGGGCATTACATCGAAAATTGTTTGGAGGCCAAGTGCTGTCTCAGCATTTCTGGTGGCTTTGGCGGCCATTCTGTCGTTAATTAGCTTATCGCGAACGTCGCAATTCATATATTTTCAATTCTGATGAAAAATTATTGCACTTTCTTGCTGTTATTTATTGTCTGTTGGTTGATTGCGATCGTTTCGATCACCGCCAGCGTTGATCCTTATCGATTAACAGGCAGCGAACTTTTCGGACTTAGTAAAGAAAAAACACGCGTGCATACTGACGGATGGCGGGTCAATAAGTCAATTGATCTGAGACGCAAACAATATAACGCCTTCACCATCGGGGCATCCAGAAGCCTGTTCGGGTTACATCCCCACGGTTTTATCAAGGGCAAGCCTGCCTATAACGCCTCCTTTATGGCTGCGCAAATGGCGGAGCAGAAAAAAGTCTTTGACTACATAATCAAGTATCAGAACCCCGAAATTATTATAGCCAGCACAGGATTTGTTATCTTCAGAGGAAACGAACCGCTGCTAAATGATTTTAATCGCTCTGGCTTTGCGGGGCGACCCTTGCCCCTCCTGCTCTTGCAACAAATATTTTCTTATTCGGCCATTAGTGACAGCATTCATACGATTCTTGATAATCTGTCTGGGAAAAAAGCATCGGCACTCGTGGACGGAAGTCTGGATGGCAAACCCTTTTATGGACCTTTGGCGGGCACAAGACAGCACGTTATCAATACGCTCACCTGGCAATACTTTTCACACATCGGTGGGTATCGTGCTTACCAGTATGATAAATCTAAACTGGAGACGTTGAGAGAGATGATCAGGCGCGCAAAAGAGCGTCACATTGAATTCATTCTCTATGTAGCGCCGGTTCATGCCCTTCAACTTGAGGCCATTCGGGTTGCCGGCTTGCAGGACGTCTATGATGAATGGAAGCGAGATATGGCTACTCTGGCGACGGAGGAGAAAATCACGATTTATGATTTCACAACCTATAATGAGTACACGACACAGGACATATTCCAGTCCAACCCTTGGTTCTGGGAAGCATCTCATTCAAAAAGTGCGCTCGGGGATATCATTTTAAAACAGATCGTTGACGGACAAGAAGGGCCTGGGAAATTGCTCAATGCCAACACTGTGGAAAATATCCTAGCGGACCAAAAACGCGAACATGATATGTATGTCAATTCACATGGAGAAGAACTGAGGGTCTTGCGCCGCGTTTTCAATGGTGCTGAAAAGATATATGGGCCTATTGATCAAAGATAGTCCGATCAGCACACATTAGCAGTTTTTTACTGCAACCCGTGCCGTATAGTCGATGCGGTTCAGCAAGACCGGATGGTCAAGGGCTTTTATATACTCATCGACTGCTTTGTGCGCCCCTTCATAATGACCGTAATCATCAATAATAAGGACGCCCCCTTTGCAGAGGTGTGGGTATAGATATTCTAGTTCACATTTAGTCGATTCATACCAATCCGTATCTAAGCGCAAAAGAGCAATTCTATTCGTCTTAAAACTCGGTAATGTGTCTTCCACTTTTCCTTTAACAAAATGAAAGCGCTCCCAAGGATAAGGAGTCTGACTCACATTTTTTTTTACCTCATCCAGGTCCGGATAGGAAATGTGATGTTTTAATTCATTGAGAGCCACTTCTGCATTTTTGCCGGTGTGTCGTTCAATATCGACCTCAGTTGCGGGTGACATTCCAGTAAATGTATCAAAGAGATAAATTTCCCGATCCGAGCAGCCTAGATGATCCAGCATAAGCGCCGCCGCCATGATGCTTCCACCTTTCCAAACTCCACATTCAACAATGTCACCAGGAATATCGTTGTTCACCAGATAGCGAATGGATTCGCAGAGGCAGTATATGTTTTCCCAGCCAGTCCAAGTGTAGTCTGAAACGGTCTCCATAATCCTGGTGACTTCCGGTGGAATGACTTCAAAATCGAGTTGT
The DNA here is from genome assembly GCA_021774955.1 of Alphaproteobacteria bacterium. Taxonomy (GTDB): domain Bacteria; phylum Pseudomonadota; class Alphaproteobacteria; order M2410; family M2410; genus JAJFIN01. The sequence goes on from JAJFIN010000520.1 coordinate 6,411, forward strand.
TTAACAACCTTCGAAACAAGCGGCAACAGCCCTGGACTGACATGTTCGATAAATTTCAGCCGATCAAGGTCGTCGATATTCAATCGACGCAGGCGCCGTATTTTCTCGATATCGTCGGAAGTGAAACGGTGCAAGACCTGCAATGTCTCTGCATCGCAAGAGAGGATCTCATCCAATACACGCAATTTGTCGAGATCACTGTTTGCCAGTTTCTCTATCAGTTCTTGTTTTTCGGAGCGTTTGGATTTTTCTGACACGGCTTAACTCTTAAATATTAGATACGAGAAAGGGCAGGAATATACCATCGATGAAGGTAAATCAAACGGACTTGCGCCAGTAAACGCCTATCCCGTCAATATCCATGATATCTTCAGTGATATTATGGGCGTCGCGGTAGTTTTTAATGGCCAACCGGCAAGCCTCAAGATTGTAATCATCGACAATCACAAAGCCTCCCGGGGACACTTTATCATAGAGCGTCTCCAACGCCTGTATTGTGGATTCGTACATATCTCCGTCCAGGCGCAGGACGCTTAAGCTGTCTATCGGGGCTGTGGGTAGAGTATCTTTGAACCACCCTTCAAGGAATTTCACCTGATCATCAAGGAGGCCATAGGTTCTGAAATTGTCCTCGACGGTGGCGCGGGTGATGGCGAGGGGCTCCATGGCCATATCATCGAATTCTGAATCAATGGGATATTGCGCATCGCTTGTAGGCAGCCC
>JAJFIN010000053.1 GCA_021774955.1 Alphaproteobacteria bacterium
TCCTTCAAGCCGTGGTCGTCATTCTGTCAGCTGGCGCCATTATCGGATCGCTCACCGGTCTGCTATTGAGCACCCTCATCACTTCGAGCATCGCCCATAACAAAGAGACATCTGATCTTGCCTTATCGACGCTAGATAGGAACCAGGATGCCCTCAACGCTCTTGATGCCATTGATCAAGCGCAAACGCCTATCAAACTCGTGGCTTCCATAGCCTTTCCTGATCAAACCCTCGATGAGCTTGCATTGCCGCAAGTGTGGATCGAAAACGCCCAACCGGCAGATGGTAAAGTGGGGTTGATGGAAATTGCTCTTCCAGCGCCCGTTGAATTTCTATCGGCAACCGAAGAAACACCTGAGGTAAAGGGAACAGAACCGCAAACAGCTGTCGTCAATGAGATTGCGCCTTATCGCATTGCCCTTATCATTGATGATCTGGGCTTAAATTCGAACACAACCAAAGAGATCGCAAAACTGCCTGGTAAGTTTACACTGTCGTTTCTCCCTTACGCGGGAAACCTTTCGGCCCAAGTTGCTTTCGCCCGTGAACGCGGTCACGCCATTATGGCCCATATTCCCATGGAGCCGGGGGGTAACAACGACCCCGGCCCAAATGCCTTGATGACTTATCACACGCGCGCAGAACTGAAAGCCCTCATCGACAAAAACCTAGAAGTCCTCGACAACGTCATCGGTGTTAACAATCATATGGGGAGCGCTTTTACCGCCAACCATATGTCAATGTCTTGGGTCTTAGAGGATTTGCAAAAACGAGACCTATTGTTCTTAGATTCACTCACGACATCCAAAAGCAAAGTCAACGATGCCGCCTCTGCTCTTGGTATTAAAACACTTCGGCGCAACATTTTCTTAGACCCGGAACAAGGCAATCGCGTCGGCACGATAAAACAACAGATGATGAGTTCTGAGGCGTATGCCAGACGCAAAGGCCAAGCCATTGTTATTGCGCACCCTTATCCTGAAACCATTGTTGCATTGAGGGCTTGGATACCAGAGCTTAAAAAGCGAGGTTTTGAACTGGTGACAATTGCCGAAATAATGGCAAATCCTAATGGCCGTCCTCGACCCGATACCCTAATTGCAGAGCAGAAAACAGAACAGACGCCATCCTGAATCTACTGTCCGCGCTTGCCACCAGCGACAAACCGAACGGCTTCTTCTGCGGCTCTCACCAAGGCCATAGACTTGTTTACGGTCTCGTCATATTCGGCCTTAGGATCACTATCATAGACAATTCCGCCCCCGGCCTGAACATACATCACATCATCTTTAACCACGGCTGTACGCAGCGCGATACAAGTATCCATTGATCCGTTAGCGGAAAAATAGCCAACGCTCCCGGCGTAAACACCACGTTTCTCTTTTTCGAGTTCGTCGATGATTTCCATAGCGCGAACCTTGGGGGCTCCCGACACTGTTCCCGCTGGAAAGCCTGCAACAAGAGCTGACACGGCGTCGTAATTCTCAGCGTCTAATATACCTTCGACATTAGAAACGATGTGCATGACATGAGAAAACCGCTCGACGTAAAATTCTTCTGTCACGCGTACCGTGTTTGGTTTCGATACCCGCCCCGCATCATTGCGCCCCAGATCCAAAAGCATTAAATGTTCAGCAATCTCTTTTTCATCCTCAAGCAATTCTCGCTCAAGCGCGTTGTCCTCTGCGCTTGAAGACCCGCGCGGACGGGTGCCGGCAACAGGTCGGATGGTCACAACATCATCGCGGACTCTCACCAATATCTCAGGACTGGAGCCAACAATTGAAAAGTCGCCCAGGTTCAGAAAGTAAAGGAAAGGCGAGGGGTTTAGCCGCCGCAGCGCGCGATAAAGCGCAAAAGGCGGCAATTGAAATGGCACACTAAAACGTTGACTGGGCACCACCTGAAACACATCGCCTGCACGAATATAGTCCTTCGCCTTCTCAACCATCTCATTATACTCATTATACGTAGTATTTGAAACGGGTTGAGGGAGTTCAAGCAGGGAGGAATCAAAACCAACATCGCGCGGCAACGATCGGTCAATATCAGACACGATATCAGACAGCCGTTCACTGGCTTGCGCATAGGCTGCTTGGGCTGAAAGTCCTGATTGCGGCCACACCGGCGTCACCACCGTGATTTCATCTTTTACCGAGTCAAACACCGCCGCAATCGTCGGTCGCATCAGAATCGCATCGTCGAGATTAAGCGGATCCGGCAGTGAAAGAGGCAGATCTTCCATCAACCGCACCATGTCATAACCGAGATAGCCAAAAATCCCCGCGGCCATCGGCGGAAGGTTCTCCGGCAATTCAATGCTCGATTCTTCAATCAACGCACGGAGTGCTTCGAGCGGCGGTAATTCACAAGGCTCATAAGCATCAACGTCATAGCGTGCTTGCCGGTTGATTTCAGCAACAGAACCGCGACACCGCCACAACACATCCGGCTTCAGACCGATGATCGAATAGCGACCCCGTGTTTCGCCTCCTTGTACCGATTCATACAGAAAACTATAAGCGCGCCCGTCCGCCAATTTGAGCATTGCCGAAACCGGCGTCTCCAAATCAGCAATCAAGCGCGTCCAAACAACTTGAGGTCGCCCTTTTTTATAACCTTCTTCAAACGATGAAAACGCAGGTAGAACACTCATGGATCAGGCACAATCCCGACAATCTGATCAATCGCTCGGCGGTTGATTGTCACTCCGTACTTATTCTGTAGGTCAAAGAGATAGAGGTTCACTGCTTCCTGGCCCATCTGTTGGGTAAACTGGTTTTGGATGACGGCGAGGTATTGGTCTTTACCTTCTTCGGGTGCCCCTAAAACTGCAACGTTTTGTGCCACAATGTAACTCTCGCCTACACTCACTGGGGCAGAGAAGAATTTTGTTTGATCTGTATCAAACAGAACTTGCAAAGCCTCATCACCGAACACTTCGTTGCCCCCATAGCGTGACATACCAACGCTGGTCAGAACGCCTCGATTGAGCTCGGCAGCAAGTGCATCAATCTTCTCACCCGCATTGCCCCGTGCGGCGATCTCGATGGCTTTTTCTTGTAGCTTTCTTTTACGCTCCTCGACCTTCCAACCAACAGCAATCTTATCTTGAACTTCTTCCATAGGAGTGAGGGCTGCAGGGTAAATCTCATCGACGCGAACAATAAAGAAATTGTTCTCGCCAAATTCAGTGATGTCACTGTCAAATCCCTTGGTGCTCTTAAACGCTTCACTCAACAATCCTGGATCGGCGGGGAGTTCAGATACCGGACGTCCATTCGGTTGCCATCCGCTTGAATTGACTTTTTCAATTTTGTGTAATTTGAAGCCGTTATTCTCGGCAATTTGTTCGAGCGGGACACCGGACGCTACGTCTTCATCCATGACATCAACGCGATCAAAAAGCATGTTTTCTGCAGCGCGACCTTCAAGCTCGGTGCGCAGCTCGCTCTTGACCTCATCATAGGTTTTAACTGTTCCCTCGATGATGTTGGCCACTCTAACAACCGCCCAACTGAGCTGACCATTGATCGGTTCTGCCAGCCCAGGTTCGTCCATGGCAAAGACAATGTCGGCGACGATAGCGTCGGTCATTTCATCTTTTGCAAGCGATCCACGATCTATTTCAGAAGCATCTTGACCAAAGCTGCTGGCCACGAATGCAAAGGTATCACCACCTATGATGCGGGCGTGGGCCGCTCGAGCATCTTCTTCTGAAGCAAATGTCAGAAGTTCAATGCGCCGTTTTTCTTCCGTTGTGTAGTCTCTCAGGCGGCTGTCATAGAGGCTGTGAACGTCTTCATCGGAAATTGTCACCGAAGATAAAAAATCGTCAGGGCTAAAGGTGAGGAAAGATATACCGCGATACTCAGGTACTCGAAATTCATTTTCGTGTTGAAGGTAATAGGTCGCGATCGCATCTTCATCCGGCGCGCCTAATGTCGCCTCGTCGACTAAATCCGGACCGACAATAACGTAAGACGCCATCCGTTGTTCTGCACTGAAGGCATAGAATATCTCGGCCATCCCCAAAGGCACCGTTAAATCAGCGCTGATCGTGTCAATCAATTGCTTCTCTATCAAATCTGCGCGCACAGCGTCTTCAAATTGGGTTCGAGCGAAATTGTTGCTGCGCAGGATTTGATCGTAGAGAAATTCATCGAACACGCCACCCACACCAGCAAAATTTTCATTGCTGCGGATAGAATTGACCACCGCTTTATCTGAGATGGAGAGGCCAATCTTATTTGCATTGAGCTCCACCACCTTGCGTGTCACGAGTGTGACCAATGTTTGTTGATCAACCCCCATTTGACGGGCTGTCGTCGGATTGAT
>JAJFIN010000521.1 GCA_021774955.1 Alphaproteobacteria bacterium
TGCGAATGGCTTCAGGAACTTCACGGGCTTTACCGTGTCCAAAACCAACCCGACCTTGTTGATCACCAACAACAACCAAAGCGGCAAATCCGAAACGACGTCCACCTTTAACAACCTTTGCAACGCGGTTGATATGGACGAGCTTGTCAATCAGCTCACTGTCTTTGTCGTTGCGACCACCTTTGTCGTTTCGACCACGAGGTTCTCGTGCCATAAGGCTATTCCCTTAAAATTTCAATCCACCTTCACGTGCAGCTTCAGCCAAAGCCTTCACCCGCCCGTGATAAAGATAACCGCCGCGATCAAAAACAACGTCGGTAACACCGTTTTTCTTCGCCCGATCTGCAACCAACTTGCCAACTTCACCAGCCGCATTTTGATTACTGCCGGACTTTAATTTGCCCCGCATATCGCTTTCGATCGACGATGCAGCTGCCAAAGTGCGGCCATCAACATCATCAATAACTTGCGCATAACTGTGCTTGCCAGAACGAAAAACAGATAGCCTAGGACGACCATTGTTGTTTTTCTTCAGTGTTCTGCGAACGCGCGCACGACGCCGTTCATCTGTATTTCTCGCCATTCTCATGACAGTCACCTATTTCTTCTTACCTTCTTTGCGGAAGATATATTCATCTTTGTACTTCACACCTTTGCCTTTGTAAGGCTCCGGTGGGCGATAAGCTCTAATCTCAGCAGCGACTTGGCCGACTTTTTGTTTTTCGGTACCGCTGATGATAACTTCGGTTGGTTTAGGGCATTTTATTTCAATGCCTTCAGGCACCAGAAATACGACATCGTGACTAAAGCCCAATTGAAGTTGCAGGTTTTTGCCTTGCATCTGAGCCCGATAGCCGACGCCGTTAATCTCAAGCTCTTTGGTAAACCCCGTCGCGACACCTTCGAATATGTTGGACACCAATGTGCGAGATAATCCCCACATGGCGCGAGATTTGTTTGAATCATCGCGCGTCGAAATCATCACGCCGCCATCGCCCAGTTCAGCCAACACATTTTCGACCAGCGAAACCGAAAGTTCACCCTTAGGTCCCTTCGCTGAAACAACAGAGCCATCCACGCTGGCTGTTACACCCGCAGGCACTGCAACTGGCTTTTTGCCTATCCGTGACATTGTCACCAATCCTCATCAACGCGGCCTAGGCCGCAGATTCAACTCAATAAACGCTGCAGAGAACTTCTCCGCCAACATTTTCATCCCGGGCTCGACTGTCAGACATAATTCCTTTTGGCGTCGAAACAATAGAGATACCCAAACCGTTATGAACGTGTGGTAATTCGTTCACACCTTGATAGACCCGTCGTCCGGGCTTAGAGACCCGTTTGATCTCTGTAATGACCGGCGCGCCATCGTAATATTTGAGTTCAATATCGAACTCAGGATGCTCGCCTTGTTTTTCCATGCGAAGATAACCAAGGATATATCCTTCATCCTTCAGCACATCGAGAACCCAACCACGCACTTTTGAAGCAGGGGAACTCACTTTTGAAGTTCCACGCATTTGTGCGTTTCTGATCCGTGTCAGCATATCTCCCAAGGGATCGCTCATTGTCATATGCAGACCCTCCTTACCAGCTCGATTTAATCAAACCAGGAATTTGACCTTGTGAGCCAAGTTCCCGAAGCGCGATACGCGACATTCTCAGTTTGCGGTAATAGCCACGTGGCCGTCCCGTCACTTCACAACGATTGCGAATGCGGTTCGGTGAGGAATTACGCGGCAGTTCAGCAAGCTTCAAACGCGCTGCAAATCGTTCATCCATCGGCAGCGACATATCCTCAGCGATGGCTTTCAATCTTTCGCGTTTTGCGGAAAACTTTTTCGCCATGCGCCGACGCTTAACGTCGCGTGCTATCATGCTCTTCTTAGCCATTCATGTCCCTCCAGGACTTCAGTCAATTCTTCTGTTCACTCACCTAACTGGCGAACGGAAATTGAAACTCCGTCAATAGTGCTTTTGCTTCATCATTTGTTTTAGCCGTTGTGCAAACAACGATGTCCATGCCCCAAATGTCGTCAACTTGGTCATAGTCAATCTCTGGGAACACAATGTGTTCTTTCAAGCCCATGGCAAAGTTGCCGTTGCCATCAAAGCTCTTGGCATTCAGACCGCGGAAGTCACGAACCCGAGGCAGAGCGATTGTCACCAAACGATCGACAAACTCAAACATGCGCTCTTTACGCAAAGTCACCTTCACACCGATCGGCATGTCTTCGCGCAATTTGAAACCAGCAATGGATTTCCGAGCTTTCGTAATCACCGGCTTTTGACCTGCAATAAGCTCCATATCTGCAACCGCAGACTTGATCTTCTTGCTATCTTGAACCGCTTCACCGACACCCATATTGAGCACGATTTTGTCGAGCCGCGGCACCGCCATGACGTTTTTATAACCTAAATTGTCCATCAGTGATTTGCGGATAACTTCGTTATATTTCGTCTTCAAACGCGGAACGTAATTTTCTTCAGACATCGATAACCTCACCAGACTTTTTGGCAAAACGAACTTTCCGCCCGTCTTCCAGGGTCTTGTAGCCGACCCGTGTCGCATCGCCAGTTTTAGGATCAGCAACCGCAAGATTAGAAATGTGGATTGCTGCTTCCTTCGACGTGATGCCACCGGGATCAGAAGCCGTTTGACTTTGGTGTCGCTGGACCATGTTCACGCCACTTACGAATGCGCGATTGGTCTTTGTCTGCACACCAAGGACTTCACCCTTTTTGCCTTTGTCTTTACCTGCGCGAACAATAACTTGATCGCCTTTCTTAATTTTCAATTTGGTACTCATTTTTTGAGCCATGACTACAACACCTCCGGTGCCAGAGACACGATCTTCATGTGGCCTTTGCCACGAAGCTCGCGGGTCACAGGACCAAAGATCCGTGTACCAATTGGTTCGGATTGATTGTTAATCAAAACGGCAGCATTGCGATCAAATCGAATGGCACTTCCGTCTTGACGGCGAACTTCCTTAGCGGTGCGAACCACAACCGCCTTCAGAACATCGCCTTTTTTCACGCGACCACGTGGGATAGCCTCCTTCACGCTGACAACAATAATGTCACCAACACGAGCATATCTCCTCTTAGCACCGCCCAACACTTTGATGCATTGCACCCGGCGGGCTCCGGAATTATCAGCAACATCCAAATTGGTTTGCATCTGAATCATGGCACGTATTCACTTCTTAACTTGCGCAGCACCCAAAGGCTCTACGATTTGGCTTCAATCACCGTCCAAGACTTATTCTTCGACATCGGCTTACATTCTTCGATGCGCACCAAGTCACCAATTTTCCATTGGTTCTCGGCATCATGCGCATGGTATTTCTTCGACCGGCGTATCGTTTTTTTCAAAACCGGGTGGGTAAATCGGCGTTCAACACGAACAACGATTGTTTTGTCGTTCGCATCGCTGACAACGACACCTTGCAAAATTCGCTTCGGCACGTCTTTTCTCCTTAAGAAGCGTCTTGGGCTTGAGCCCGCTGACGTTCGTTAATAACCGTTTTCACTCGAGCGACGTCGCGGCGAATTTCATTAAACCGCGATGTATTCTCCAACTGACCGGTCGCTTTTTGAAAGCGCAAATTGAACGCTTCCTTTTTCAAATCAACAAGCTTTTGACCGAGCTCATCGTCTGACAAATCTTTTACTTGGCTGGCATTCATGCCCTTAGTCCTTCAGTCTTTCGCGCTCTACGAACCCACTCGGGTGACGAACTTGCATCGCACCGGCAATTTTGCCGACGCCAATTCAAGAGCTTCACGCGCTACTTGCGGTGTAACACCATCGATCTCAAACATAATGCGACCGGGTTTGACGCGAGCCACCCAATATTCAGGTGTCCCTTTACCTTTACCCATCCGCACTTCAACCGGCTTTTTCGAAACGGGAACGTCCGGAAAAATCCGTATCCAAACACGACCAGCCCGTTTCATATGACGCGTCATCGCCCGCCGCGCCGCTTCAATTTGCCGGGCCGTAATACGCTCTGGCTCCATTGCCTTCAGACCAAAAGCACCAAAGGTCAAAACCGAACCACCTTTGGCATTGCCATGGATTCGGCCCTTATGGGCTTTTCGGAATTTTGTCCGTTTCGGCTGTAACATCGCTCTTACTCTCTATCGCCTAATCTCAAATCTCTTCGATCGTCTAATTGCCGCGGCCACCACGACGAGAGGGCATGCCCCCTTCTTGTGCTTCGGCAGCCAGACGCTCTTGCGCCGACGGATCATGCTCAAGGATTTCTCCTTTGAAGATCCAAACTTTAATGCCGCAAATGCCGTAAGCCGTATGAGCTTCCGCTGTTGCGTAATCAACATCAGCGCGAAGCGTATGCAACGGCACGCGTCCTTCGCGGTACCATTCCATGCGGGCAATTTCAGCACCGCCCAAACGACCCGCTGCATTAATGCGCACACCCTGCGCACCTAAGCGAATGGAAGATTGCACCGCTCTTTTCAAAGCCCGACGAAACGCCACACGACGCTCCAATTGTTGGGCAATGTTTTCAGCTACTAAGCGCGCATTGATTTCAGGTTTGCGAATTTCGACGATATTGAGATGAACTTCACTCTCGGTCATGCGCGATAGCTTGCGCCGCAATACCTCGATGTCCGCACCCTTCTTACCAATGACGATACCTGGGCGTGCCGAATGAATAGTCACACGACATTTACGGTGAGGACGTTCAATAACAATCTTCGCGACACCGGCCTGCTTCAATTCTTTGTGCAGGAATTTTCTAATCTTCAGGTCTTCATGCAACAATTGACCGTATTCTTTGGTATCCGCAAACCAACGCGAATCCCAGGTGCGGTTGACACCCAGCCGAAAGCCAATTGGATTAATTTTCTGCCCCATCAGGCACTCCCCTCAAGATCAGTATTGGCCCCAAGATCAGCACTTGGTTGACGCAATACGATCGTCAATTCGCTAAAAGGTTTTAAAATCTTACCGGTCCGACCCCGAGCCCGCGGACGCCACCGCTTCATCACCAGGTTCTTACCGACATAGGCTTCCGCCACAACAAGTTCATCGACATCGAGATCGTGGTTATTTTCAGCATTGGCGATTGCTGATTGTAAAATCTTCTTCACATCGTTCGCGATACGTCGCTTAGAAAACGTCAGCTCAGCAACAGCTGCTTCAGCTTTCTTGCCGCGAATAGTACGCGCCACCAAATTCAGCTTTTGCGGGCTCACGCGGATCATCTTACCCTTCGCGCGCGCCTCATTTTCAGCCAACCGGCGTTCGGATTTCGCCTTACCCATGGTTACTTCCTCTTCACCTTCTTATCCGATCCGTGACCGTAATAGGTCCGGGTCGGAGAAAATTCGCCAAATTTGTGGCCAACCATGTCTTCAGACACGAGCACCGGAATATGCTTGCGACCATTGTAAACACCGAAGGTCAGGCCCACGAATTGCGGGATGATCGTCGAGCGGCGCGACCAAATTTTGATCACATCACGACGACCGGATGCCCGAGCCGCATCAGCCTTTTTCAACAAATATCCGTCTACAAACGGACCTTTACTTACTGAACGCGCCATAGCTTCGCCCTAACCCTTCTTCTTCTTCCGCAGGTGACGACTGCGGACAATCAACCGATCAGTCGACTTGTTTGAACGGGTTCGTTTACCCTTTGTTGGTTTACCCCAGGGGGTTACCGGATG
>JAJFIN010000522.1 GCA_021774955.1 Alphaproteobacteria bacterium
ATAATTAGTAGAGTTTGATCTTCAAGCGCTAGCGCGCCTGTGCCATCGATGACCCGCGCATGGGTCAGCGCCACAACGTCATCGTGGATCGAAACATAGGTTTCTGTTTCAGGCGACAGCGCCACCATATGGGCGCGCGCCGCAATAGCACCGCCCATTAATGCAAGCATCGCAACGCAAAACCCCAATGCCTTCATTCTCATGTCTAATTTCTTCCTCACCCCGACACTGCCGCCATCTAACCACATGACCATCGAATTGAGGAGACTAATTGCCCCACATTGACAACAGAGGATTGCTTAATTTGCCCCATTGAACTGCCCGAAGTTTCGGATAGGCTGTGGAATAAAAACCAATGGGGAGACGATGGACCGAATTGAAAATCTGCTATCGCAAATGACCTTGGAGGAAAAAGCCTCCATGGTCGCAGGCTCTGGTCCTTGGCATTCAACCCCGGTTGAGCGGTTGGGCATCCCGGCTTTCAAAATGACTGACGGCCCCAATGGCGCGCGCGGCGATGCCCAAAGCGGAGCAACAGCCGCTTGCTTTCCTGTTGGCAGCGCCCTCGCCGCCACTTGGAATCCGGATCTCATCAAAGAAGTCGGCCAGGCTTTGGCCCAGGAGGCAAAATCAAAATCAGCTCAAGTCCTGCTTGGGCCAACCATGAACCTCCACCGCACACCCTTAGGCGGGCGTAACTTCGAATGTTACTCTGAGGACCCTCACCTTACCGGAAAAATCGGAGCGGCTTTTGTCGACGGTGTGCAAAGTGAAGGGATCGCTGCCTGCCCCAAACATTTCATCTGCAATGATTCTGAATATCAGCGCCATACAATGAGCTCAGAAGTTGATGAACAAACCTTACGCGAGGTCTATCTCGCGCCTTTTGAGCATATCGTGGAGGAGGCCCAACCGTGGGCAATCATGTCGTCCTACAACAGGATCAACGGCGCCTATGCCAGTTCCCATACAGAGCTTTTAAGCGAGGTTATAAAAAAAGAATGGGAATTTGACGGAATTGTCATCAGCGATTGGGGCGCTTCCTTAGAACCTGTTGACAACGCCAATGGCGGTCTTGATCTGGAAATGCCGGGGCCCGCACGCGCTATGGGCAAGCATATCGCTGAGGCGGTAAAAGCAGGCGATGTCAGCGAAGAGATCCTCGACGACAAAGTGCGTCGCCTGCTGCGTTTGGTGGTTCGCACAGGTAAGCTGGACGAACCCAGCGAGGCGCCTGAACGGTCCGAAGACCGGCCCGAACACCGCGTGCTTGCCCGCCGAGCAGCCGCCGAGGCGATGGTGCTCATTAAAAACGACGGGGTGCTGCCGCTTGATCGCAAAGACATCAAAAAACTGGCAGTGATCGGGCCCAATGGCGCAACCAGTCAAATCCAAGGGGGCGGCTCTTCCGGTGTGGCGCCCCATTATGAAAGCCATCCACTCGATGCCATCCGTACTCTGATGGGTGATGCATGTGAGATCACTTTCGAACCTGGCTGTCTGACCAATAAATATGCTCCTGCCGTTCCGCGCGGTCAGCTCGTCTCTGATGATGGCAGCCCCGGACTGACCTATGAAATTTACCAAGGGCCTGGGCTAACCGGCCCAAAAGAAAAGGCCCGAGTGCTGCGCCGCAATCAATTGTTTTTTGGTTTCACCGATCCCATGCGCGAGATCAAAAACTTCAGCTGCCGTCTTTCAGGAACTTTCACGCCCGATAAAACCGGACTGTTTGAATTCGGTTTAATGAGCGCTGGCCTGAGCCGTCTTTTTATAGACGGCGTAGAAGTGATCGATAATTGGAGCGATCAAACGCCCGGTGAATCGTTCTTCTCATTCGGCAGCGCGGAAAAATGCGGTCGCATCCAACTAAATGCCGGACAAGCTTACCTCCTTGAGATCCAATTCGAAGCGCTGCCAGATAAACTACTTTCCGGTGTCAGGTTTGGCGTTATCCCACCTACACCCGACAACCTCCTGGAACGCGCGCTCGACGCCGCCAAAGACGCCGATGCCGTTGTCCTTATTGCAGGTACCAATGCCGATTGGGAAACCGAGGGTAATGACCGGGCGGGTTTGCAGCTCCCAGGAGAACAGGACACACTAATCACAGCAGTCACACAAGCAAACCCAAATACCGTTTTAGTTTTGAACACAGGGAGTGCTGTCGCCATGCCCTGGATCGATCAAGTTCCTGCCGTTCTGCAAGCCTGGTTTCCCGGCCAAGAATTCGGCAACGCTCTCACTGATATTCTCTTCGGTGATAAGAACCCAAGCGGTAAAATGCCATCGACTTTTCCAAAACGCTTGGAAGATACACCCGCCTTCACCAATTATCCCGGCGAACGCGGTCGCGTTCATTATGGTGAACGGCTCCATATCGGTTATCGCTGGTACCGTGCGCATAATATTGAGCCCTTGGTGCCCTTTGGCCATGGTCTGTGTTACACGACCTTTACCTATTCAGATCTCGAAGTTCCGAGTGAAGTCAGATCCACTGAAACAATCCCTGTAAAGATGAACATCATGAATAGCGGTTCACGCGAAGGCGCGGAGGTCGTTCAACTTTATGTCGAGAGCACACGCACACCTGGCGCCGCCCCAATCCAAATGTTGAAGGCTTTTAAGAAGGTCTCCCTGACGCCTGGCGAAGAGCAACGCATCGAGTTTCATCTTCCTCCAAGAGCACTCGCCTATTGGGACACAAGAACAAAAAGCTGGCAGACAAAACCTGGAACCTACAATTTACTTATTGGCGCTTCATCCTGCGACACCCGGTTGCAACAGAGTTTGAGTGTCGTCGAATAAGAACGCGCGCAAATAATGCTACCTTGCCCTAAACATTTGACCAGGGTCAAAAGCGGCGCAATACTTCAATAAAACTGAGGAAAAGAAGTGTCATGACTGTCCATAAAAGCACCGCTCAATTCGCCAAAGATCACAGCGAAGCACCGCCCAAAGCGGCTGATACGTTTAACCGATTAACAGTGAAACCGCTGACTGGGGCCATGGGCGCGGAACTCAGTGGCGCAGACCTCAACAATCTTGATGATCAGACCTTTTCTGAAATCGTGAAAGCGCTTTATGACTTTGGCGTCATCGCATTTCGAGATCAGAACCTGGCCCCTGAAACGCACAAAGCGTTCGCATCGCGATTTGGGCGCTTGGAAGTGCACCCGATTGTCGAAGGAGTGGAAGGCCATCCTGAGATGATCAAAATGCACAAGTCAGCAAACACAGAATCGACTTTTGGTGTCGGCTGGCATTCGGATAATTCGTTTCTTGAAAACCCGAGCTTGGGTTCGATTGTCTATGGTGATGTCATCCCCCCGGTCGGCGGCGACACACTTTTTGCCAATCAATATTTGGCTTACGAGACGCTTTCGCCCGGCATGAAAAAAATGATCGCCAGCGTGAACGCCGTTCACTCCGCACGCGATGCTTATACGTCACCAACAGCCAATGAGAAATATGACGGCAAAGGCACGATCAAATACCGGCATGCCGAAATAATTGAACACGAGGTTGAGCATCCTGTTGTACGAACGCATCCGGCAACCGGACGCAAGGCACTCTATGTCAATCCCATGTTCACTCTGCGCTTTGCTGATATGACCCGAGAAGAAAGCGCGCCCCTGCTTGAATACTTATTGAGGCATTGCGTCCGCGAAGATTTCCAATGCCGGGTACGCTGGGCCAAGGGAACCGTCACCATGTGGGACAATCGCTGTGTTCAACACGCCGCACTGAATGATTGTGAAGGCTATGAACGGATTCTTTATCGTGTCACAATAGCTGGCGAACGCCCCGAATAACCCGCATGGGATAAATGTCCGAGCCTGTTGAAGGCCAAGCCGTTACGAGTCCGAGCCAATGCCTTCATCGCCAAAGATCCTGATTCTCGATTGTTATGATGCCCAAGGTATCAGCAACCTTGAAAGAATTGGCAGCACGCGGGCGGGCTTACTCTATCAGCGCCTCCTCGAAACAATCATCCCTCAGGCCGAATACGACATATTGGAAATATCTCTTGCAAGCTCCGAACTGCCAAAGGGCGTGGATTTAACCTCTGTAGACGGACTGGTGTGGACCGGATCTAATATGACCATCCATCAAGTTGATGACCTGGTCCGAAATAACATCTCTTTCGCCCAAAAAGGGTATGAGCTCGGCATCCCGCAATTTGGGTCATGCTGGGCCGCCCAGGTTGCAGCCGTGGCGGCAGGGGGGGCCTGCGCAGCCAGCCCCAAGGGCCGCGAGTTCGGGTTGGGCCGAAAAATCACCCTGACCGAAGAAGGCAAAAAGCACCCACTTTTTAAAAACAAACCTCATGCGTTCGATTGTTATACCACCCATGCCGACATTGTTACGGCCTTGCCCGATGGCGCAGTATGTTTGGCTTATAACGCTTTTGCTCCCATTCAAGCTCTAGCTATCGATCACAAGCAAGGGTCGTTTTGGGCCACTCAATATCACCCAGAATTTGACTGCCATGAGATCGCGCGATTGACCGATCTCCGCCGGGATGAACTCACTGATCAGGGACTGTTTCAAAGCACTGACGATGTCGATATTTACATCGACCTGCTGGAGCAATTGCACCAGGACCCAACGCGCACGGACATACAATATCTGCTTGCCATCGATGACGATGTCCTCGATCAGAAAAATCTCTACCGCGAAGCGCGGAACTGGGTGGAACACAAGATCCTAAAAACGGAGCCTGCATGACATTCAAGAACAACAGCAATTTCATCCCCGCAATTGTTCTTGTGACATTTGCCGCGCTCGCATTTAGCGTCAACAGCGCTCTCGCCAAGACACTCGATCAATCGATCAACGATGCCGTCAAACCGGCCTCCGACGCATTGGCCGCCTTTATTTTCTATTCCGTTCCACTGTTCGGCGCAGACGTTCCCTTGATTGTTATGTGGTTGATCATCGGCGCCACATTCTTCACTTTCTATCTGGGTTTCATCAATGTTCGGGGCTTTGGTCACGCGGTTGATATTGTCCGTGGACGGTTTACCGACCCAAACCACCCCGGTGAGGTTTCGCACTTTCAAGCCCTGGCAACCGCCATATCCGGCACGGTCGGCATCGGCAATATCGGTGGCGTCGCCATCACCCTTTCCATCGGCGGGCCGGGCGCCACCTTCTGGCTCATCGTTGCTGGCCTTTTAGGCATGACAACGAAATTTGTTGAATGCACTTTAGGCGTCAAATATCGCCGCATCCATGATGATGGCTCCGTGTCAGGCGGCCCCATGTATACGCTTGAGCGCGGGCTCGCTGAACGCAATATGCCACGCATCGGCAAAGCCCTCGGCATCTTTTATGGGGTCAGTATCGTGGTCGGCTGCCTCGGCATCGGCAACATGTTTCAATCCAACCAGGCTTTTGTCCAATTTGTTGGCGTGACCGGTGGCGAAGCTAGCTTTTTCGCTGACAAGGGCTGGCTTTTCGGTACCATCCTCGCTGTCGTCGTTGGGCTCATCAT
>JAJFIN010000054.1 GCA_021774955.1 Alphaproteobacteria bacterium
GGGCACGTTCCGCATCCTCGCGTAAGGCCTGGCGGCTTTTTCGAGTGCAGAGGGCTTCAGCGTATTACTTTGGCCAATACTTGCGGTTTTGGGCCTCTATATTTAGCGCACAATATATATTATGGAACTTATTGATTAGGCTGTTTCCCGCTTTCCCTTGAACACATAGCTCATATCCTCGCGTCGCGTCTTTATGCGCCATCCATCATTCGTGCGCATCAGCGTATCGACATACCAATATCCGTAGAAACTAAGATCATCGTCTCCCTCAGGCACCTCTTTCCAAACCATCGGATTGTGTCCAATGCACCGGCATGATGCTGTGTCACCATCCAGCTTGAGATCAATATTGCTGATCATGTGCTGCGTTGATGAAAACAACACCATCACGTCTTTTAAAAACTGGATGATCTCATCAAGCGTGCCCTTAGCGCCACCAGATGAAGAATAATCGATCTGTGCATCAGGCGTAAAAATTGTCCGTAGATCGTCAAAGCGTTGTTCATCGATGATCGAACAATAGCGTGTCAGAAGATCTTGGATCTCCAACCGATCACTAATCTCTTGAATATCCATTAACTGATTTGTCCATATCCGCTGCAACAATCCTAGTAAGAAACGTTCTCTTTTATCACCATACCATCATAAGCTGGAACCACGCCGTCTGGTAGCTCGCGTTCGAGCGTCCGATAATCCATATCAACATGCAAATTAGTCAGTATCGCTTGCTTTGGTTTAACGCGCTCAATCCATTCAAGTGTCATATCGAGATGCGTATGACTGATATGCGGCGTGTAGCGCAAGCAATCGACGATCCAACATTCAACGCCCGCAAGAATATCAAAACTCTCGTCTGGCAATCCAACAACGTCACTCGAATACGCAAGCGGGCCAAATCGAAATCCAAGAGAATTAATTTCGCCATGATATTGCAAAAATGGTATCGCTCGAATGACACCGCCTTCACCCGCTATTTCCAATTCATTACCGGGTTGCGGAATACGGTGTTCATTGAGGATAGCGGGATAATTACTGCCCTCACTTTGTTTGAAACAATAATCAAATCGCCGCGTCAAATTATCAGACGTCAGTTCATCCATATAAACGTCAACACGGCTTCGCATGTTTATCGCGACCATTCTTAAATCGTCAATGCCATGGGATTGATCCGCATGATCATGCGTGAACAGAACACCATCGAGCTTGCCCACATCCGCATCGATAAGCTGCTCACGCATATCCGGAGAAGTGTCGACGAGCACCCGGGTTTCGCCACGCTCTACTAAAAGCGAACAACGCCGTCGCCGGTTGCGCGGTTCCTTAGGATCGCAGGCCCCCCAATGGCCACCAATGCGAGGAACGCCACCGGACGAACCGCATCCCAATATGGTTGCTTTGAGCGCGTTCTTTGCGTTCATGGGGTGTTCTGCACTTGTTTTACTTTGGAAAAAAGACGGTAGAAATTATCAGTGGTCGCTTGTGCGATCTGCTCAGGGCTCACGCCGCGCAACTCAGCAAGCTTTGCAGCGGTGTGGCGTACATAGGAAGGCTCGTTGCGTTTGCCGCGCTTTGGGATCGGAGCCAGATAAGGTGAATCCGTTTCGACCAGAATACGATCATCCGGCGCCGATTGCGCCACCGCTTGAATCTCTTCGGCCTTTTTAAAGGTTACAATGCCTGAAAATGCCAAAGAGAAATTCAGGTCCAACACACATTTCGCGAGTTCAGTCCCTGAACTAAAGCAATGGATGAGACCGGGAAAGGCGCCTGCTTCGTATTCGGATGATAAGATCGACATCATATCGGCATCGGCGTCGCGGGTATGGACAATCAAAGGCAAGCCTGTTTCACGCGCCGCGCCAATATGCGTTTTAAAGGATGAAATCTGGGCGTCTTTGTCGCTGTGCATATAAAAGTAATCAAGTCCTGTTTCACCAATACCAATTACTTTTGGATGATCTGCCAACTTAACAAGTGTTTCAACATCTACCGCAGGTTCGCGTTCAGCCTCATGAGGATGAATGCCGACGCTGCAATAGATATTCGGGAACCGTTCGGCAATCGCCAAAACCTGATTGAATTTGCTTACGCGTGTGCAGATTGTCACCATTAAATCAACGCCCTCACCCTTGGCGCGTTGAATGACATCGTCCAACTCATTTTCAAAGTCTGGGAAATCCAGATGGCAATGACTATCGACAAGCATAAGCCTAATTCTCTTTGTCACGCTTTGGGTTAAGCGGCCCGCTTTATTGTCTCTTTATATTCAAGAAACATGGATATCGAAACTTGCACGCGATCAAGATTAACAGCGTTTGTGCGTTCAAACAGATGTCCTGATTGCTCCCATTGGTCAACCCACATTTGAGGTACAGCAGAAAAATACTCAAAAGCCGCACCTTCCCCAGGAACGATTTCTTGTAATGGCAGGCCGGAAACCGCATGAATAACCACACGGTTGAACCAAAATTCCAATATCTCCCCAAACATCACCCATTTGGGCTCGCCTTTCTGGCCCGAAAATTGGGTGCAAAAACTGCGAACCTGCTCATAATCACCATGGGATAAGGTCGAAAGCACATGAATAAAGTCTTTATAAAGATCAAGTCCGCCCTCACCGGCATACGCCAATGCCCGACCAATACTACCACCGCATAGATAGGCAATTGCAGAGCGATCTTCTAAGGACAGCGGCGGTATGTCGCCCGTGGTTCCTCTGCGCTCAAGAACATCGCAAACTTCTTGAGGTGGAACCGGCTTTAAAGACAATGAGCGACAGCGCGAACGGATCGTCGGCAGAAGGCGATGCGGCGCATGAGATAATAGCAGGAGTATGGCGCGTTCCGGCGGCTCTTCCAAAATCTTCAACAGAGCGTTTGCTGCATTATTGTTGAGGTCATCTGCACTATCGACAATCGCGATGCGCCACCCCCCTTCCCCGGCTTTCTTTCCGAAAAAGGGATTGAGTCGCCGCACTTCATCAACCGGAATATCGCGTTTGAACTTCTTGGTTTTCTCATCATACGGACGGCGTAGCGCAACCAAGTCAGAATGGCTCTGTGCGGCAACGCGATGAAATACTGGATCCTCAGGATCAACTTGAAGCGTGTCAGCACCAGCAGGTATTTCACCGCCATGGCATAGCAGAAAACGAGCAAAGCGGTAAGCGAGCGTTGCCTTACCGACGCCGCGCGGGCCGCTTATCAACCAAGCGTGATGCAGTTTGTCCGAGCGCAGACCGTCCAACAGAGCTTGCTCGGGATCGCGGTGTCCGATCAAGTCAGTTGTTTCGCGCGGATGAGAAAACTCACCAAGCCGGTCGCTTTCAGGGATATCGGGTATTTCAAACTTTTTTGCCATAAATTAAAGCACAAACTTAGTCGATGTGATCGACCAAATTTCCGCCTCAACCTCATCCGGTGAACCAGTCGCATCGACAATAACACACCGGTCAGGGTTATTGGCAGCGATGTCTTTAAAGGCCGATCTGAGCCGCTCATGAAACTCGACACCCATCCGTTCATAGCGGTCCTCGTCTGATCCTCGAGCCCGTGCACGCGCAAGCCCCACTTCAACCGGCAAATCAAAGACGAGCGTCAAATCCGGTTTCAATTCGCCAACGGACAGCGCGGTTAGTGTCTCTATCGCTTCGCTTCCCAAGTCTTGGGCGTGGCCTTGGTAAGCCATGGTTGAATCGAAAAACCGATCACACAGAACCCATCGATCTTTGGTAAGAGCCGGACGTATTGTGTGCTCAACATGGTCATGTCGCGCAGCTGAATGGAGCAAAGCTTCTGTCAGGCTATCCCAACGTTTTGTCGAGCCGGTCACCAACAGGGCTCGAATTGCTTCCGCACCTGGCGCACCACCTGGTTCACGGGTCTGAACGACCGATTGGCCAATGTCTTGAAGCCGTTGTGCAAGGCGTGAGACTTGCGTCGACTTGCCAGCGCCCTCGCCGCCCTCGAACGTGATGAACCGACCGGTCATTCAAATTGCTTTCATTATTCGGTTGGAGGCGGTCCATACAGTAAATGGGATAAGGCATTGCCCATCCGCCCCATAATGCCCACCGACGCAATATCCGCACCAGCAAATACAGGCACGGTTCGGTCCTCAATACCCGGTGCCATGATCGTCAGTTCGCCGAGCTGATCACCCGCCACGACCGGCGCTGCAACAGGGCC
>JAJFIN010000055.1 GCA_021774955.1 Alphaproteobacteria bacterium
CCGCCCGGCATTTTGGCCCGCGATCTGACAGAATGTTTAAAAATTCAACTGCGTGAGCTCAACCGCCTCGACCCGGCGATGGAAGCCCTATTGGACAACCTTAATTTGCTGGCGCGCCGTGACGTCCCGGCACTGATCAAATTGTGCGGTGTGGGTCTTGAAGACATGACCGAAATGATCGATGAGATCCAAGCGCTTAATCCAAAGCCTGGGTTTGTATTTGGCGGCGAGGCTATTCAACCGGTCATCCCGGACGTCTTTGTGCGAGAAAAACCTGAAGGTGGCTGGCATATCGAACTGAATAGCGACACCCTGCCTAGGGTTTTGGTCAATGCCCGTTATTATGCCGAGATCAATCTGGGCACCAAAAACAAAGATGAAAAGAATTATCTGAACGAGTGCATCAACAATGCCAATTGGTTGGTAAAGAGCCTCGATCAGCGGGCCAAGACGATTTTGAAAGTGTCCTCTGAAATCGTGAAACAACAAGACGGTTTTTTGGTCCACGGGGTCCAGCACTTACGCCCGCTCAATCTGCGGATGATTGCTGAGGCCATCGAGATGCATGAATCGACCGTGAGCCGGGTGACGTCGAACAAATATATGGCGACGCCGCGCGGCGTGTTTGAACTCAAATATTTCTTTACCTCAGCGATTGCGTCTGCTGAAGGCGGCGAAGCCCATTCGGCAGAATCTGTGCGCGCTAAAATCAAAAACTTGATCGAAGCCGAAGATCCCAAGAAGGTTCTTTCGGACGATAAATTGGTCGAGCTCTTGAAAGAAGCCGGTGTCGATATCGCCCGGCGGACGGTCGCAAAATACCGCGAGGCACTTAAGATCCCGTCCTCGGTTCAGCGCCGCCGGTTGAAAAAACAATCCGCGGCTTAAGTTTTTTGAAAATTGGCCTGTCGATGATCTGTTTCTGGTCACAGGCTCCCACTTCAAGTATGACAGTCGCGATCAATAAAGGAGCGACATATGGCCGAGCATGAGATTGCCACCCTGGCGGGCGGGTGTTTTTGGTGCCTTGAGGCAGTTTTCTGCGACTTGCGCGGGGTATCGAAAGTGCAATCAGGCTTCATGGGCGGTCATGTTGAAAACCCGTCTTACGAGGAAGTTTGTCGCGAAACAACGGGCCATGCCGAGGTTGTTCAGGTGACCTTCGATCCGCAGGAAATCTCGTTCGACACTTTGCTCGATGTCTTCTTCACCATCCACGATCCGACCCAATTAAACCGCCAAGGCCACGATGTTGGGACGCAATATCGCTCGGCCGTATTCACCCATTCGCCGCAACAGGCTGCCATGTTGGATGCCGCTTTTGCGCGCGCGGCCGATATCTGGGACGGAGAAATTGTGACAGAGGTTCTGGAGGCGGCGCAATTTTGGCCGGCGGAAAAATATCACGATGACTATTTCGCCAACAATCCGAACCAGCCTTATTGCTTAGGCGTGGTCGCGCCAAAAGTGCAAAAAGCCCGGCAAAAATTCCGCGACCTTCAACGAGACAAATCTTAAGATAGTTCCCACGGCATTTTGATTTTGTCGTTGTTTGACAAGAATGCGGCGTAGTCGATGACGCCGGTTTTTACTGGTGTACCGCGCTGAAAATTTATCTCGGCCAGGACAGCAATTCTGATGTTAAGGTTTGGGAAGCTTGTTTGAAGATAATCCATGATTGCGACGTGTACGTCAGATGGCCCCCACTCATCGACAATCAAAACATTGCCCGACAATTCGCGCTTAGTGTGCAAATTCTCGATGTTCATTTGAACGAGCAGCCGACCACTGGCGGCCTCTGAGACAAAGATATCGGCATATTCGCTGTCTTTAAAATAACGTGCAATTAGCCCGGCGAGAAACCGGCCCTCGGGCACCACGCCCAAAATGACATCGGGATAGAACTCACCGCTTTTGGCGTCAGCGCGCAATTGATCAACCAGGGTGGGAATCGCGGCTTCGAGATGGTCGTAGCTGATCTTGCGGGGAGCGATGAAGCGGTCTTCTCTTTTCATGTATTTCAGGCGCGCCGAGCCACCGCTGCCGCCGCGAAGAAAAAACCCGAGCGTATAGCCGACCAGGACCGAAACCAGGCCCATTACCAAAATTGGATTAAACGCAATACTCATGCCCACCCACCTAGGACTTACCATAACACAGGTGGAGAGAAAGTGCATACCCCGCGAAAACGCCTAGGTTTTCGGGCGGCCAGGGGCTCAGCTGCGGCCGTTTACGCTGTGGGCTGCATGGTATTGCGTCGATATTCGGTCGGGCTTGCCCCAAGCTCGCGCTTGAAGGCTCTGGCGAAAGCGATGTCGGAATCATAACCAACACGCTGCGCCACCTCACCAATTGAATAATAGGTATCTTGAAGAAGATCGCAGGCCGTGAACATACGCCATTTTGTGAGATAGGATATCGGCGAGCAACCGAGTGTAGATTTGAATTGCTCGGCGAGCGACGAGCGTGACATCCCTGCCTCACGGGCGATATCTTCCAGCGCGATGTCATGTGCCGCACTGTCCTGGATGATCTTGACTGCTCGGCTGAGCCGGGTATCCGACAGGACCGCTAAAAAACCGGTGCGCGAAGTCTGGGCAAGCAAATAGGAACGCAAAACCTGAATAAGCATCGCCTCGGCTAAACGCTCAACGACAACATCGACACCCGGACGTGCCGCTGACATTTCCCTCAGCAATATGGGAACGATCGGGTCCACGGTCTCCGGCGTGTTAAAATCATTCGCACTCAGATGAATAATATCCGGTAATTCATTAAACAATGGATGATGAAAATCGTGGCGATACTCATAGTGACCACAGAGCAATTGCGTTGATGCCTCTCCTTGTTCAAAAAAGGGCGTTCCCGTTTCAATTGATGTGATTACGTCCCTTCCTGAAATCGCGTCTCGCCCCGGTTGATCCGCAATCACATGGGCGGTCCCTCGTGGAAACACGAAGACATCACCCGGCGCACCAGTTATCTCCGCCTCAGCCGTTTGGATTATGCAAGATCCGCGGGCGACGACGTGAAACTGCGCGTGGGGCCCTTGATCAATCCTCATGGCCCAGGGCGCGCGAAACTCTCGGTAGAAGTAGACGCACCCTTTGAGGCGGGTAAGCCGCAGAATATCACTCAGTATATCATCCATGCTCATTCGGCCTCCGGCATTTTGCCCCCCTTCTCCGACGTCTGCTAGCTCGTTTATAAGCGCCATTTTCGTTCGATCTGCACCAAAAGACCACTCTAAGGATCCATATCTGGACGATCAGTTTGTTTAAACCGACGATCAATCATTATCCAATGGTCCGCTTTTTATTAGGGTCACGCTCTTCAATCACTTCACCAACAGGAAGCAAAATATGAAACTCATGATGAAACTCGTAACGAGAATTCTCTGCGCGGGCGCATTCGTTTTCGCAGCGTCGGCTTTGTCCGCTGCTGAATTCGACAAAAATCAAGAGGTTGTGTTGAAATCAGAAAACCTTGAATTCGCCAATATCAATGAAGCGATAAGAATGGCCCATGCCTATGGCAACAGAGGTGAAGGGGCACATGGTTCATTCGGTCGCTTTCCAGCCAATTTTACCACACCTGTTCACACCCACTCGGGTGCCTATCACGGTGTTGTCATCAAAGGCGTTATGACGAACCCGTTCGAAAACGAAAAAAAACCGCAAAAAATGAAACCCGGTTCTTACTGGTATGTGCCCGCTGGTTCCGTCCATACAACAGCGTGCGTTTCAGATACGCCGTGTGAGTTTTACTTCCATGCCGATGGCGCCTTCGACTTCACCCCTGTGGAAGAATAGGACTTCTTTCCAATCTCTATCAAAGGGGATCACCATCGCCGGTGTCCCCTTTGATGGGTGCATTTTACTTTTCACGCGCCACGCAACCGGAGCCCTCGCTCTAGGATACCGTCGGGCGACCGGTCTCTGCAGGCTCGCCTTCCAGGTCTGTTTTCATCCGGTCGAGCAAGTTCACCGCTTCTGCTGCATAGGCCCCGATCCAACGGTCATGGATGCGCTTGATCGGGATGGCGTTTAGGTAATTCCAGCGCTGGCGGCCGATCCGCCGGGCCACCACCAGGCCCGCCGCTTCCAGCACGCCCAGATGCTGCATCACGGTACAGCGGTTGAGATCGGCGAAATGCGCACACAGCTCCCCGGTGGTCTGGGGATTGTCGCGTAGCGCATCCAATAGGTCCCGCCTCATGGGCGATGACAGCGCTTTAAAGATCTTGTCATCCGCTTCGTTTTTTGTCATGTTATATTTTTATAACATTATTGAATCGAAAGCAAGGAGGCCCCGCGATGGAATTAAAGTTCGAAGTCAGTGGCCGGATCAACCATCCTATCGAAGAGGTTTTTGAAGCGGTGGTGAACCCAGATCAACTTTCCGGCTATTTCACGACCGGCGGCGCAAGTGGCCGCATTGAAACCGGCGCCATTGTCCAGTGGAGCTTCCACGACTTTCCCGGCATGTTCCCGGTGACGATTGTCGAGGTGGAAAAAAACCGGCGCATCATCCTGCAATGGGAAGCGTCGGGTACGGACGATGGCGATGGCGGGGAAGGTCCCTATAACACAATTGTCACTATGCGGTTCGAGCCCTTGGAAGACGGGCGCACGCTGGTCTCCATCGCCGAAGAAGGCTGGCGCAAAACGGCGGCTGGGCTGAAAGCGTCTTATAGCAATTGCAGCGGATGGGCGGAGATGTTATGCGCCATGAAGGCCTATGCCGAGCATGGCATCAACTTGCGGGAAGGGATGTATAAGTAGGAGGGGTGAGCTGTCGTGCTCGCTTTGCTCACCAGCCCGGGGTGACGAGGTGGCAATGTATACGGAGTATTATATTAGCACGGAAGTTCAAAACTGCCCGATGCTCACGGCGCTTTTAAAAGTAGCCAGTTTTCGTGTCTGTGCTCAGATGCGGTGGCGTCAACATACCCCAATCGGCTATAAAAACCGATGGCGCCTTCGTTCTGTTTTTCGACCTTCAAGGTGTGGCCGGGTCCGTGCTCTTTGACGATGTGGTCAACCAGTTGTCGGCCAACCCCTTTGCCCTGGTAATCGAAGTGAATATAGAGCGAATGCAGAAAGTGATCGGGCTGGTAATAGGCGATGAAGCCGACAATGCGATCCTCACTTCGCGCCAAATATATGACTTCGCCTTCGGTCGCCTCCTCAACATCATCAAGGTCGGCCTCATCACCCTCATCGGATGAAAAGACGTGGCCGGCGACTTCAATATAGAGTTCACCCATCTCTTGAAGATAGCGCTCTTCGAAAGGAATTATTTCAATAGCTGGCATTTGTTATGAGCTCAGTAGATTTTCGCCAAAATAGGCGTATAGCATTGTCGTTTACACTGATGCAACAAACAGGAATTTAAATTCCTGTTTGAGCCATTTCCCCTCTTTTAATCAGTGTTGTAGTTAAACAACCTGCTTTACCTCGGTGAGAAAACCATCGATTTCGCTGTTTAGAACGTTCGCCTGCATGGCCAGCTCACTGGCTGCTGTGAGGACTTCTTCGGCGGCACTTTTCGATTCTTCTGCCGCCTGATTAACCTCCACCATGTCGCTTGTGACCGCCATTGTTCCGGTGGCCGCCTGCCCGGCATTGAGCGCGATCTGCGCCGTTGCTGCACCCTGCTGTTCCACAGCTGTGGCGATGAAGGTTGAAATTTCGGTAATCTGGCTCATCGTTGTACCGGCGCCATCAATAGCGTCTACCACATTCTCCGTCACGGACTGAATGGAGGTAATTTGAGTGCTAATTTCTTCGGTCGCTTTTGCTGTTTGGCTGGCTAGATTCTTGACCTCAGACGCCACAACGGCAAAACCCTTGCCGGCCTCGCCGGCGCGTGCCGCTTCAATCGTTGCGTTCAGTGCCAGGAGGTTTGTTTGTGCCGCGATATCAGTGATCAACTCGATGACTTCACCGATTTTATCTGAGGCTTCGACGAGCTTTTCTGTTTCAGCGCTGGTATTGCGCACTTGATCGACGGCACTCGCAATTGTGTCTTTTGACTGGATCACTTGTTGACTGATCTCATTTACCGTGTTGGAAAGTTCCTCCGCCGACGCGGATACGGTCTTCACATTTTCTGCCGCCTCTTCAGCGGCCTCTGTAACCCCCGCCGATTGCTCACTTGTCGATATTGCTGTCGCCTGCATGGAATGCGCTGAAGCTTCTAGCTCCGTTGCCGCTGAGGCGACAGTATCGACAACACCATTCATGGTTGTTTGGAACTGCATTACGACCGACGAGAATTCACTAACCTGATCTTCCATAGTCTGGGCGGCGGCGTTGATGGTTAGAGTGGCATTTCGAAAAGCACCGACCATACCTTTCTCAGCGATCCGCCGAAAATACTTTCTTTGGCCGACATATTCCATGCACGCCATCGATTCCCGAACATACGCATCAGTGCGATCGATCATATTGTTGATGGTGTTGTAGAGATCTGCGTATTTGTCCGCCGGATTGATATCGGTAATCCGTGCTTCAAAATCACCAGCGGCGACGGCTTTGCATACGTCTATTGCTTTAACGGTGGGGTCAGAACGTTTAAACATGATAACAGATTCCTGTTTCGATGGCTTAGTCTGCCAGGATGATTGTTGGGCCTCGTTGTTATGCCGCTTGAAGTTTGGCAATAAACTCATCGTACGCCATGCCGCTTTCATTTAGGACTTCTACCAAAGTACCGAAGGCTGCATGCATACCTTCCTTTGAATTGGCATGGCTTTTCTCCTCCGCGAGTAAGGATTGATAAAGCGGAATAATCTTAGTACTGATAATATCGCGATCTGGAACACGGCGGTTAGAATGATAACCAACCACCTGTTGGTTTTTATCAAAGCTGGGCGTTACATGGGCCAACACCCAATAGTGATCGCCGTTCTTGGCGCGATTATTCACATAAGCAAAAATTTCTTGGCCTGCTTGGATTGTATCCCAAAGAAGCTTGAAAACGCAGCGCGGCATGTCCGGATGGCGGATGACGCTGTGAGGGTGTCCAAGAATTTCATTTTCGGTGTAGCCACTCACTCTCAAAAACACGTCGTTACAGTAAGTGAGGTGGCCTTTTAGATTGGTCTTGCTGACAATGATCTCATTGTCACCGAAGCAAACCTCGGTACCCGTTAAGGAGATATTTTGCGCCATCGTCGAACCCCCGACTCTGCAGCGTTTATCCCCTCGACAACAACTTATTTAGTTTCAATACTACACTTAAGGTTAATCTCCAGTGAATACTACGCGAGTCTTTGGTTTTCTGCATAATCATTTGGGTTTGATTTACACATCCTGTTTCCATTTAACGAGGCGGCGCATCATCGGTGGATACTTGGACAATCGCTGCAGCCTGTTTTCGCTCGTTGCCAAGGGCAACCAAAGGGAACTAATCTTGACCGTAAAAAGGAAGGAAATTTGCCATGACTTATGTTGAAGGCCGGAAAGTCCACGATGCCGATAGCCATTTGATGGAAATGGGCGATTGTCTCGATCCTTATTTCGAAGCAAAGCTGCTCACGCGTTTTCACGACTTTCCTTTGGTGCGGAAAAAAATTGGCGATGGTCAATGGATGGAGAAGGCGCGGGAAAAGCAAGCCGACGAAACTTTCCGTTCAGGCTTTAGCTCTGACATTATGCTGCGCAAAAACTATGACGCCCACGGTGCTTTTCTCGTAGCGGACCGACCGGCCGCACTCGACAGTCTTGGTTTTGCCAGTCAGTTGGTGTTCACGACCTTTTGCCTCGGTAATATTGGGCTCGATCAAAGCGGCGATATGGAGCTGTGCTACGGCGCGGCGGAAGCGCATAACCGGATGATGACAGATTTTTGCTCGAGCGATAGGCGCCTACTGGCGACCGCCTATGTGCCGCTTGAAGATTTTGACCGCACGGAAGCAACCGCAAAGGCTGCCATCGCGTCCGGTGCGAAAGCACTCCTCATTCCCTCCATTTGCCCAAAGGCGCACGGGCCGAGCCACGTCGCGCTCGATCCCCTTTGGGCCATGGCGCAGGAAGCGGGCTTGCCGATCCTGTTTCATGTCGGCGGCGAAGAAAAACTCAATCCCGTCTACAAAGAAAACGGCTTGCCGCCGGTGCCCGACTTTCACGGCGGCGACGATAATTTCACCTCGGTGAGTTATATGCCGATCCCCAACTCGGCCATGCAAACCTTGGCGACACTCATTTTCGATGGCGTGTTCGACCGTTTCCCCGCACTCAAATGGGGCGCGATTGAGCTTGGCGCCTCTTGGCTGCCGGGCTGGATGCGGGCCATGGATTCAGCCGCCCACGCCTTTACCCGGAATGAAGAACGGTTGCGGAAGCTGTCGGCCAAACCCTCTGAAATTGTTAAGCGCCAGTTGCGCGTCACGCCTTACCCGCACGAGGATGTCGGCTGGATCGTTGCCAATGCCGGGGAGGAGGTGTGTCTGTTTTCTTCAGATTATCCGCATGTGGAAGGCGGCCGAAACCCGCTGAAGCGTTTTGACACTTCGCTTGAAGGCAGCCCGCAAAAAGCCATTGATGGTTTCTATGCAGATAATTTTGTTGATATGATGGGCAATGGACTGCCGAGTGAACTGCAATAAGCTCCGCTAATATGCATGAACTATTTCGAAGGAGAAACCATGTCTTTTAAGAAAGTACTATTTGCCGTTTTTGTCTCGGCCGCTCTTACCTCAACACCCGCATGGGCTGGGTCTGTCGAAGACGAACTCATGGCCGTCGATCGCGCCTTTAACAAGATGGCGCAGGAAGTAGGTGTTGGTGAAGCCTTCATTCACTACCTGTCGAGCGATGTGCGGCTTTTGTCCGAGGGTGGCCAGCCGGTTCTCGGTCATGCCGCCATGGCCGAAGCGATGGCTGGTTTTCCAGCCAGTGTCACCCTTGAATGGGACCCGGTCGAAGCCGTGGCGTCATCGAGCGGCGATATGGGATTTACCTGGGGACGCTTTATCCGTACCCATACCGATGAAGAAGGCAATGTTCATACCTCCCACGGCAAATATTTGTCAGTTTGGCAGAAACAGGAAGATGGTAGCTGGAAGGCTTCGGTTGATATCGGTAATGGCAATCCGGCACCGGAGGAGTGACAGAGCTCTTTACCTGCTGTGACCCTAATCTGGCTTTCAACTTACGGAATTGTTACGCGGCAACATGGCACTCGACCCGGTCCCGCCCACGTTGCTTGGCGACATAAAGCATCGCGTCGGCACGTTGCAAGGCGTCTTCCAGCGTCTCGCGATCTGGAAAACATTCTGTCACGCCGATGCTAACCGTGATCCGCCATGGCTTGATGCTATTTTCAATGCATATAGTCGACAGCTGCTCTCGGAGACGGTCGGCCAGGACGCGTGCACTCGAAACATCCGTATGCGGTATTAGAATGGTAAATTCTTCGCCGCCCATGCGCCCAAAAACGTCATGAGTACGGAGCGAAGAATTGATACAGTCGACAATAGCCTTTAACGCATCGTCCCCAGCCGAATGGCCAAGCGTGTCATTTAGATGCTTGAAATGATCGACATCGATTGCCAGTAGCGAAAGCGGAATCCCGTAGCGCTTGGCACGGTGCCATTCCTTCTCACCAAACTCAAAAAATGCACGCCGATTGGGTGCATTTGTCAACGGGTCTGTCATTGCAAGATGACGCAGTTCCTGAGAGTGTGCCTCCTGCTCTAGCAGCTCTTTCACCGCTTGTTGGCCTGCAAGCCGAACCTCAAACTGTTCCGTGACCATTGTTGCAAGCTGCGTAAGAAGCTGCAGCTGATCATCAGAAAATGCCCGCGGTTTGCGATCAATGACACAAAGCGTGCCGAGGTTGTGACCATCGGGGCTCTGAAGAGGCGCGCCAGCGTAGAATTTGATCTTCGGATCGCCAGTAACCAGAGGGTTGTTGACAAAACGCGCATCCGCGGTCGCGTCTGGAACCAGAAGCGGCCCAAAACCGCAGATCGCATGGGCGCAGAACGCGACTTCCCTGGACGTTTCTGCAACGTCGAGCCCCTGCCTGGACAAGAACCATTGCCGGTCACGGTCAATCAACGAAACTAAAGCAATCGGAACATCCAACATTTGGACCGCAAGGCGCGTGATCTTGTCGAATGCTTCTTCGGCTGGCGTATCCAGCACCTTGTATCGATCAAGGGCCTTGAGCCGCTCTTCCTCATCGGTGGGTATAGGGATAGTCATTAAAGGATTCAAACCTGGTCGAGACGCACCTTAGCCGAGACTATTCAGCCACGAAATGATGTACTTGGTCTTAATAGAATGAGTGGTTGCGGCATCTACCGAATAAACCGCATCGCTGTGCACTGACTAAGTTAGAGTATATAATATTTAGTTCTCTAGCGTTGTATTATTTGACATACCAATCCAGGCCTACTTTCATATCTAAGGAAGTTGGATTATTTTTTCACCTGAAACTTGATGAAGGTCTGTCCCGAATGACAGAATCAATGAAAAAGGCGAGGCCCCGATGCCTGAGTGTATCGTGAATCCGGTCTAAACCTTCCGCCAGCGGAAGTCTTTGAGGATTTCTCGTGAGGCGTTGTGGCCGGGGGCGCCGGTGACGCCGCCGCCGGGATGGGTGCCGGAGCCACACATGTAGAGCGCTTTGATGGGGGTGCGATGGTCGGCGAAACCGATCATCGGCCGGGCCGAAAACATTTGATCGAGGCTCAAGCGGCCGTGGAAAATGTCGCCGCCAATGAGGCCGAACTTTCGCTCCAGATCGAGCGGTGAGTGGATTTGGCGGGCAATCACCGACGCTTTGAAGTTTGGTGCGTGTTTGTTCACCGTCTCGATGACGGTGTCGGCAGCTTCGTCACGGACCTCGTCCCAGGAACGGCCGCCAGGCAGCTCCGGCGCAAATTGCTGACAGAACAGGCTCGCGACGTGATGGCCTTCGGGGGCCAAGGTTTTATCAAGCGTTGACGGGATCAGCATTTCAACAATTGGCTGCTTCGACCAGCCGTGTTGGCGCGCATCGGTATAAGCGCGGTCCAGGTAATCCACGGTCGGGCCGATGACGATACCGGCGGTGTGAAAATCTTGCTCACCGCCCACGCCGGGCCG
>JAJFIN010000056.1 GCA_021774955.1 Alphaproteobacteria bacterium
AGAACCAGCAATCCTATGAGAACAATTGACAGACGACGCATATTTTTTCTCCCCCAAATCAATGCACCTCAAAATCCACATTGCTGGAAGGGAAGTCAATGTAGATTTGTTCGACATCGATGGGCGACCATGTCACAAAATCTAACGAAATAAAACAAAGCGACACGCCATGATCCCAACTATCGAGACCGAACGCCTGATCCTCCGAGCGCCACTGGAGCAAGATTTCCCTGTCTACGAGCGCTTCTATGCTGACGCTGAAGCATCCGCACGCTATGGCGGACCGCTGCCTTCCAACCGCGCGTGGCACCGATTGGCCGCTGACCTTGGCCATTGGCAATTGCGCGGCTACGGCATGTGGTCTGTGCAAGAGCGCGCGTCCGGTGAAATGGTCGGAGGCTGCGGTTTGGTGTGGCCGCAAGGATGGCCGCGATCTGAACTCACGTTCTGGATCATACCCACAGCCCGCCGCAAAGGGATTGCATTCGAGGCTTCACGTGCTGCCGTTTCATTCGGTTATCAAACACTCAAGTGGGATGAGGTCGAAACTCATATGAATGATGAAAATCTCCCCGTCGTAAGGCTTGCCGAACAATTAGGTGGAAAAATCGTCACGCGCATACTCTTTCCCGACGGCGTTGAGAGAAATATCTACGCACTCCCGCAGACTACCTCACAATAATCACATCTTCTTCAATGGGACCACCCCAGGGTCATCAGGGCTTGGAGGCAGAACCACGGCCTCGTTAGGTTCATCTTTTTTGCGCCGACCTTGAACATTTTCCGGTGTTGGCGCCACGACTTCAGTCGGGCTTTCTTGCTCATCAGCTTCCAAGATATCGTGCGGGAACGCCGCAACTGACTCACCGTAGACCTCATCATCAATGGGTGGCAATACAACAACCTTTGATGGTTCTTTTGTCTCGGCCGTTGAGGCACCAGCGGATGGCAGTGGTTGACGTTCAGTCATGATCCGGACGACCGGCAACGGTGTTGGCGCTGCTTCCTCTGGTGCCGACGCTTTTTCTTCGATCTCTGTTTCTAAATCATCAAAACTAACAGGCGTGATATTGACCAGTTCTGGTACGCGCCACGACAGACTATCGAAGGCTCCACAATTTCCGCATACAGATGACCAGGCTTCGGCTTCGCGCCCACAAGTCTCACACAGCCAATGAGCATCACGGGGCGCTGTCACGGCGCGGGCCAACCATTGGCGCACCTTATCGGCGTCATCGCCTTCATCGGGATTTTCACCGCGCTCGATATCAGCCATCAACGCGCAGACCCGTGCTGTCGCGTAGGTATCACTCAAATCACGCAAAGCCCTCCGCGCTGCCTTCCACTTCTTCAGTTTCACGTCCTGACGCGCCCGCAACAGACGGCTTTCCATGTGATCCTTGTTGAAATCGGCCAAGCCCTTCAGCCATTTTGCACGCACTTTGAGATCAGCATCCTCTTTTAAACCCTCATAAAGCCGAGCAAGGTCTGGATGAGGGTCGACTGTCCAGGCCGCCTCAATCACCTCCGCAGCTTTCCAAGTTTTGTCGCTTTGCTTAAAATACTTGGCGGCAATAGAGACAACCGGGACCAATCCAGGCACCAGCCCAAGCGCTTTTTCAGACCATTTCCGGGCCTCTTCATCTTGTCCCGCTTCGTCGGCAGCAATCGCCTGCTCAGTATAAAGAACAGCCTGCTGTCGTTTAGCCACGTCGCTCGCGATCAATTTCGTTTTGGCCGATTGGGCAACTGTTTCAGCCGCATCCGCCCATTGGCCTGCCGCCGATTGCAGCTCAACCAAAGCATGGGCGATCCAAGGCGTGTCAGGTTTTAATGCAAATGCTTGCTTGGCGTAACCTAACGCTGCCTCGCGATTACCGCGCCGTCCGGCTAGACCAAACAACCCACGTAGGCCAGCGAACTCAGTGTCGGGATAGGCGAGCATCTCTTTGTAAGATGTTTCCGCCGCGCCATCATTGTTTTCAAGTTGAGCGGCTTGCGCTTTTAATAACAGCGTGACGCCCGGTTCGTCGAGCAAACCTTGGGCTTTACCAGCAAGCTTGCGTGCACTGACCGCATCGCCTGCTGCAATGGCAATCAAGCCATCGGTTAAAGCAGAATATCCAAGGCGTCGACGGCGCTCACGGCGATAGGCAAAAAAAGCTTCTGGTCCGCCGAGCGTACCTTTAACAAATCGATAGGTCGCGATGCCCGCCACAATTAGTACGCCAACTAAAACCAACAGAAAGGCGAAACTCGTCTCGATCCGGTAGCCATGCCACACAGCGCTCAGCGTGCCCGGCGCAGACGCCAGCCAAGCAAAGGCAGCAGCCAAAACCATCGCACCGATCAGAAGATAGATTAGCCGAAACATCACGCCGCCTTACTGCCGAACATTTTCATTAAGCGCCCCGAAAACGCGAATGCTAAGTCCGCGCACAAGATCATCAACCCGCGCGCGGTCACCGACGGCTTGACGCCAGGCCGCGCTTGCATCCGCTGCAGGACCTTGAAGTTTGGCGACCTCTAGGGCTGCTGCATTCAGGTCACCATCGGCGGTGCGTCGTTCAGCACGGGCAAGTATCGCTTCAAGGCTATCACCTTCAAGTTCGCCAACCTTGCGGATGGTCACAAGACTCGTGATCCGTGCCCAAATTTGGCCCCAAAACCCGTCATAGCGCGCCGCGCGTTCAGCCGCCTGAACCTCATGGATGACACCGTCAAACCGACTGGCCAGGCTCGTGGTCGTTGGAACGCCATTGAGCGCGTAAGGCCGCAACTGGCGTACCGCCGGATCAGTCGGCGCTAAAAGCGCGACCGCATAGAGCGCGTCTTTGAACGGCGCGGAGCCTTTGGTCGCCTCCGCCAATTCTACCGCCGCCATGGCGAGAGCTGCCTTATGCGCCTTCTCTGCACTGTCACTTTCCTCTAAGGAGCGCATGCGGGCAGCAAGGGCATTTAACTCATTCTGACTACTGAATGTATTGAGAATATTATCCAGGTCTTCTGGTGGCGCAGTTGCTTCAAGAGATCCAATACGCCCTTGCGTCTGCAAAACCGCCTCATCAACCACATTGATCTTGTCGCTAAAACCTGCCAGCGCTTCTTTCAATGCCCGAATATCGTTTTGCGATTGGGTCAACGCTTCAGACGACATAGCGCTGCCCTCCTGACCTGCCGTTTGACCCTCGAGCGCTTCCAATCGCCCCGACAGGCTGTCCAATTGCGAGCCCGTTTGTTCCAATTGATTGACCAACGCGGGATCGGTGTTCGGTCGCGCAGCGACATCGCCCACCCTTTCGTTGAGACTTTCAAACTTGTTCTTTAGGGTATCGACCTCCGCCACAACACGCGTTGAAGCTTGATCTTTCTCAAGCTCTGCCAGCCGGTTTTCTAAGGCTGCAATATCAGACGGTTTGTCGAGAGGGCGAAGCCACAAAAGATCAGCTGCCAGTCCGGCAAGCGCCAGAATACCAATAATAACGACAGCCCATTGACCAAAGGTCGTACCAGAAGAATTCTGAGACGGTGCACCCTCTGGCCTAGATAGGGCCTCTTCGGCTGTTTGCGCACTCAAACGAGCCTTTGTGCCTTCAGTTTTCTCGAGCTCTTTAGGTTCCGGCGTTTTATCGCCATCAATACCTTTTGAGCCTTTTGTCTCATCTGTCATCTCGAAAACCCCTTCGAGGCCTAGAGTATTTCCAGGAAAAGTGGCTGCCGGTTTTCCGTCCGGAAACACGACAAGATATTAACTTATGTCGCTCTATTGAGTCTGGTCATTCATCCATAAGATTCAAGAGGGCTTCTTGATTTGGCTCTTCAGCCACCAAAATACCTTGAAGTGAAAGGCTACGCAAAGCCTCGGCCACCGGTTTACTAAGACAATAGGCTTTCACAGAGCCCAACAACTTATCAAGCGCCGCGTGTTTTGTTAATGATACAAAGGTACGCGCTGTGCGCGGCGAAAAAAAAGTCGCCCCCTCAATACGGTGAGCCATATTCCCAGCCCCCGAGAACGCCTCAATCACCCTATCTGAAAATGCTTCGCGCGCTTGCGCGTTATAAAGAACCATACGCTCTATCTGATACCCGGATTGCTCTAACGCATCTTTAAGATCGCCCGCCAGTACCGCCCCAGCACCGTGGAAAAGACGACCTTTGGCAGGGTCCAAATGGCGCTCAATCATACTCACCAATTGCGCCGCATCGCCACTTCCTTTGGTAACCGACTGAAAACCAAATTCCTTAGCGCATTGCGCCGAGGCCGGCCCGACGGCAAAGACCGGAAGTTTGCGTTCTTCTGACAGACCCGCAAAAGCACGGACACCATTGGCGCTTGTAAAAACCAGCGCTTGAAAGCCTTCAAAGGACGGCAGCGTGAGGACCTTAGGTTCAATGGTCAGAAGGGGTTCAAAAATTGGCTCATGACCACGCGCTTGCAAGGCGTCAGCAAATATCTGGGCATCAGGTTCCGGCCGTGTCACCAATATGCGCATGGGCGTCAATCCGTCACCGCGAGGCGTTCGAAAAATTCCTCGCCAATTTGGCCTCGCAATGTTTGGCCAAGCCGCACACCGAAAGCCAACGCTTCTTCTATCGACGCTAAGGTTTCAGCTTCCTCAATCGGAAAATCTTCTTGCCCATCCGGTGAAAGTACCCGCCCGGAAAACTTCATCACGCCTTCTTCCATATAGGCATGTCCACCGATCGGCGTCTGGCATGACCCATCAAGCACACTGAGAAAAGCACGTTCTGCAGCAACACACAAAGCAGTATCGTTGTGATTGAGATATTTCAATACGGCGCTAACCTTGTGATTATCTGTACACGCTTCAATCGTGACCGCACCCTGACCCGCAGCAGGAACCATCATATTCGTTGGCAGCGCATGGGTAATCTCATGAGCAAGCCCAAGACGGTTAAGGCCAGCAACCGCCAACAAAGTCGCATCGACTTCTCCCTCTTTCAATTTACGCAAACGCGTCTCGACATTGCCACGATAGGTCACAACTTTGAGATCGGGACGTAACGCAAGGAGCTGAGCCTGGCGCCGCAGAGAAGTCGAGCCAACGACTGCACCTTGCGGCAACTCCGCCAACTTCGAAACATTCGGGCTGAGGAAAGCGTCGCGCGGGTCTTCTCGTTTTAACATGCACGCCAGAGACAACCCATTAGGCAGAACTGTCGGCATATCTTTTAATGAGTGAACAGCAATGTCGACCTCATTGGCGAAAAGCTGGTCTTCAATCTCTTTGGTAAAAAGACCCTTGCCGCCAATGGCGTTGAGCGGCCGGTCCTGGATTTGGTCGCCCGTTGTTTTGATCACGCAGATCGGGAAAAGTGTGTCTTTTTCCTCATCAGACACCGCCGATTGATTGGCTAAAGCCTGTTGGACCTGGCGCGCCTGAGCCAGTGCCAGGGGACTGCCTCTTGTACCAATACGGATCTTGCGTTGCATCAACAAAGCCTACTTGTTAATTCCTGTCTGGGCTTACCGTCCTGCCCTCGAAATGTCGAGGGAAACTAAAGTGTAAAACGGGTTCCGTGACCAAAAAAGATATTAGGATTCTGGGTATTGAAACGAGCTGCGATGAAACCGCAGCTGCAATCATTGCATCAGACAGTCAATCCGAAACCCAGGGCAAAATACTGTCTGACATCGTGCTGAGCCAAATGGAGGCCCACGCGCCCTATGGCGGTGTCGTGCCGGAAATCGCCGCCCGCGCCCATGTCGATCATTTGGATCAAGTCATTGCTCAAGCGATGCAAGAGGCAAATCTAGAGTTTAGCGATCTCGACGCGATTGCCGCCACGGCCGGACCGGGCTTAGTCGGTGGAGTGATTGTTGGTCTCATGACCGCCAAAGGCATTGCCAAGGTTCACGATCTCCCGCTCATCGGGGTCAATCACCTCGAAGGCCACGCGCTTTCTGTACGCCTCATGGAAGACATCTCTTTTCCTTATTTGCTCCTGCTCATATCGGGCGGCCACTGCCAATTGCTGGCTGTCGAGGGCCCTGGGCACTACGCCCGATATGGCACAACTTTGGATGACGCGGCTGGAGAAGCCTTTGACAAAACCGCTAA
>JAJFIN010000057.1 GCA_021774955.1 Alphaproteobacteria bacterium
GTGTTCTCGAGTGTCTTATCGGAGCAACCCGAGCACATAGACGCTCTGTTCAATCGCGGTCTCGCTTATCTAGAAACAGGCGGGCTGTCGACATCAATCACAGATTTAACGCTCCTGATCGAACTTCATCCAGAACTACCATTGCCGCATTTCTATCGTGGTTATGCTCAGCACTTGTCGTCTGATCACGAGCAAGCCGTTACCGACTTCACAATATTCTTGAACGCATTCCCACAAGATCCAGCAGCCCATCAATATCGTGCGCTAAGCCTTACCGCGCTTCATAACTTCGTCCCTGCAGTCAAAGATTTTAGCGCTGCTCTTGCCGTTCAACCGGACAATACAGCGTTGCGATTCCGACGCGCGGCAGCAAACACAGAACTAGGGCAACTTGACGATGCTCGCACCGACTGGATGGCCATCGCGACCCAGTTTGAAAAGGGCACAGGCATGATCGATGATACGACAGGACTTTGGGCCAATATCTATCTTGGCCGCGGTCAGCCCGTCCGCGCACGGATCCTCGAAATGGGTGCTGGTGACGGCAACTATCCATTTTTTCTGCTACTGGGATTCGTCCTCGACCTCGAAGCTGGTCGCGACGGCACACTCATTCTTGAGGAATCTAGTTCGAGTTTTAGCAAGGGCGAATGGCCGGAACCAATAATTGATTTTGCACTTGGTCGTGGAACCGTTGGCACTGTTCTGACTTCAGTACCCACGCATTCGGAAAAACGAAAGCAAGAAAGCCTGTGTGAGGCGCACTATTATCTGGCCCGCATTGCCCATGCTCGCGGTGACGAGATCTTAGCCCGCTATCACTATGAGGCTGTCATTGAAACCGGTGTCGACCATTTCTTAGAATTTACTGGTGCGCGCATTGGCCTGGCTGAACTCAATTCCATTAAACCTGTAGCGGCTGGAAGCAATACCCAAATGTCGGAAAACCATGGCTAGGAATTAACTCCCCCGACGGCTCTGAAAGCCACCCTCACCGCTTCCAACAATCCACAACTTTGTTCTTAGAATCAAGATGTTGCGCCGCGCCACCATCTTTACACAAGATGGAGCGGTGGATATGGTTGCGAATCAGCTAATTAAATCAGTGATTCGTATGAAATCCGGGGCACCGTGGAGCGTCAAAGGCATTGAGTCGACTACGCGCGAGACGGCTAAAATGGCGGCCCGTCGCGCAGGGATGACCCTGGGTGAATGGCTCAACCAAATCATTCAGGATCGCGGCAACCAAATCGAGGTTAGCCCCGCTGACTTGATGCGCAATCCAGACACTCTGTCAGTCCCCGAGACTTCCGACCTTCCGTGGGATCAACCGATTGCAGAATTGCATGAACGCATTGATCGTTCCGAGCAACACAGCAAAACAATATTAGCCAATATTGACCACGCGGTGACGCAGATTGCTGGCCGGCTAACCGGAGAGACTGCGCTCGGAGACAATAGTCAACGCGGCGATGCAGATTTGTTGGAACAACGCCTCGATCAAATAGAAGAAAAGGCGAACAGCGCCCTGCCACGTGAAAGCCTGCGGATCATTGAACAAGCCGTCACTGATGTCTCTACAGTACTCAACGCGACCGAAGCACGTCAGACAAAAGGCATCGAAACCGTTCATGAATCAGTTGCGCACCTTAGCGATCGATTGACCCATGCCGAGGAGCAGATTGGCAACGCGATCTCTGTGCTGGAAAGCTCGGGCGATCTGAACCAGAAAACTGACACCAACCGAGACACTCTGTTTACGCTGAACGAAGACGTTGCCGCTCTTTCCGCAAGCGTCGAATCAGATCAAGCGCGTACCGCAGAAACTTTGTCCGGTGTTCATCAAAATATTTCCGAAATTGTACGCTCTCTCGATGAGACAACGAGATCAGTCACCGAACTCATCCGTCAACCGATGGAAAAGGCTGAAAACGCGATTGTCACCTTCGCCGCGCATGTCGAAGCAAGTGAAGAGCGTAGTGCTTCATCTCTGAAAACTTTAGAGCAGTCCATCAACGCGCTTTCGTCGCAAGTTGACCAAAGCGACCAAGGCACACGCACTGGTCTAGACGAGCTCAAGGCTGAATTTTTATCGCTTGTTGACCGAGTATCGGCACTTGAGCAAGACAATGAAGTATTGAAGTCCGGTGTTGGTCAGGAATATCACCTTGGCACTCACAATCTGGGTGGAGCGGTTTTCAACCATCAAGCCTATGAAGAGGCCAGTCTTACAATCACGCCCCTTGAGGTCGACGCGACCTCGGTAAAACCGAATATAAAAATGGTCCATGATGTCGCAGATGAAAGTGATGCCGGTGCTGCGCGATTTGAAGAAGAAAGCAAGGTATCTGACGCAGACCCCTACGTGTCGCTTGGAATTGATCATGTCGAAGACACTGAAAATCCAGATCAACTTGCCCAACCGCTCGCGGCGGATGCTGACATCGGTCCAATTGCGGATGGCAATTTTGTTCCCCACTCGCCAGATCTCGGTGTGGCCAATGACGACATTGCTGACGTGGAAGCTTCGATCGGTAATACAGATGTCGCAGATGACATACCTGAAGCAATGGAAACGTTTTTAGAGCCACCAGAAATTCATGATGAATTTGAATACCAAACAACACTCGAAGTTTTGGAAACGCATTCATCCGACAGGCTGGCTAAACGGCTCGTATATAGTGCAGCGGGCATCGCGGCGGTCAGCATTGGTTTGTTTGCGGGCTGGAGCGTTTATGGTCCAAGTCCAAACGGCATTGGCCCCGCAAGTGATCGCCCTGGTTTTTTTAGCAGCCCGCTCGCAAACTTGGAATCCAACGATAGCAACACTCAAGTTCTCGAAAGTCCACCCTCATCGGCGCCTCCTGAGCTTGTCCAAATCGATACCTCATCGGACTCAAATGTCGTTTTGGAAACAACAGAGTTGGATCTCACCAAGGGATTGATCGACGCTGCCAAATCGGGAGATCCAAAAGCGCAATTTTCTCTTGGCCGTGCATTTTCACTCGGAAACGGCGTTGAAGGGAGCGAACAGGAAGCCATTGCGTGGTATCGGGCGGCGGCTAACCAAGGTCTTGCTGTTTCTCAATATCTGCTTGGAACGCGATACGAACGCGGTATTGGTTTTGACCGTGACGTCAAAGAAGCGGCTGCTTGGTACACGAAGGCGGCAAATGGCGGCAACGTATATGCCATGCACTCTCTCGCGGTATTGCTTACCCGTGGCGGCTCCGTTGACCAAGATCTCGATGCAGCGTTCCGTTGGTTCAAAGCCGCAGCAGAATATGGCTTTGTTGATTCCCAATACAATCTCGGGCTGTTTTACGAGCAAGGTTATGGAACCGAGTCGTCCCTTGCGGAAGCGCATAAGTGGTATCAAGCAGCGGCCCAACAATCTGACCCCGTTGCCATTGATGCCGCCAAACACATCAGCGCGCAACTTGATAATAGCGACCTTAATTACGCAGACCTCTTTCTAGAAACCTGGCATGCAAAGCCCGCAAACCCTGTGGCCAATGGCCGGTTTGATATGTCGTTTGAAGCTTATGCAGATACTGGACAACGTTCGCGGGTAGCCCGTGTTCAGGTTAGACTCACCGAGCTTGGATACAATGTGGCAGCGACAGATGGAATTCTTGATCCATCTACAGAAGCTGCGATCAGAACCTATCAAAAATTGATCAATCAGACCGAGACCGGCCTAGTCACCGATGAACTTGAAAAGCGCCTGGTTAAAAACAATCCCTAGGCCACGCGAATAAAATTCGACGACCGAACAAGAACAACGCTATCGCTTTCTACTCATACCTCCCATAGTATCAAGGGTGTGATCTCCTCATTAGGGGCGAGAGAGGTTTCTTACTTCCAGTATCAACATGCAAATTTATCTTCCGATCGCTGAGCTA
The DNA here is from genome assembly GCA_021774955.1 of Alphaproteobacteria bacterium. Classification (GTDB taxonomy): domain Bacteria; phylum Pseudomonadota; class Alphaproteobacteria; order M2410; family M2410; genus JAJFIN01. The sequence continues at coordinate 3,906 of JAJFIN010000057.1, forward strand.
TCCGTCAACATCTTTCTCATCCTCAGTATGGGCGCGATGGTTGGTTTCCTATCGGGTATGTTTGGCGTTGGTGGCGGTTTTCTTATGACCCCGTTGCTCATATTTTCGGGCATCCCCCCGGCCGTTGCGGTGGCCACGGAAGCAAACCAGATCGTAGCGTCATCAGTGTCAGGCGCCATTGCGCACTGGCGCCGAAAATCCCTCGACCTGAAAATGGGATTGGTCTTGCTCGCTGGTGGTAGCGTCGGGTCGGTGGTGGGTGTTGCGTTATTCAGTCGTTTGCGCGCTTCAGGTCAGGTCGATCTACTTATCTCACTTAGTTATGTGCTGTTCCTGGGTGTTATCGGCACTTTGATGTTCTTTGAGAGTATCCGATCAATCCACAGGGCGCAGGGCGGTCAAGCACCAAAGCGGCGTAAGCCTGGTCAACACAATTGGATTCACGGCCTCCCGTTCAAGATGCGGTTCCGGCGATCAAAGCTTTATATTAGCGCCATACCGCCTATTCTGATTGGCTTTGTCGTCGGGCTGCTCGCAGCCATTATGGGTGTTGGGGGTGGGTTCATCATGGTACCGGCAATGATTTACCTGTTGCGAATGCCGACAAGCGTCGTTGTTGGGACGTCGCTCTTTCAAATCGTCTTTGTCACCGCATTGGTGACTGTGTTGCATGCGACCAATACACAGACAGTGGACGCCCTTCTTGCTCTTCTTCTTCTCCTTGGGGGTGTTGTGGGGGCACAAATAGGGGTTCGTGTTGGTGTAAAAATGAAAGGTGAACAATTGCGAGCATTGCTCGCGATTATGGTCATGGCTGTTAGTGCGAAGATTGCCTTTGATCTGATTGTGACACCAGACGACCTTTTCACCATCAGTACCGGGAGCAGCCATTGACCCGCTACGGATTGATCCCAGTGATGATTATTTGCCTGGTTTCCTATCTTCTGACGGGACCAGCTAAGGCAGAACGTTTGCACGTCAATCTAACTGCCCATGAAGTGGCTGTAACTTCAAGTTTTACTGGCGCACGCATCACGCTGTTCGGCGCCATTCAGAGAACATCGGACGGGCTCGCACCCTCCCAGCAATTTCAAAACGAAGACATCATCGTTGCCGTTATCGGCCCGAGTGAAGATTTGACGGTGCGGCGAAAGGAACGCGTCGGCGGGATTTGGGTCAATCGCGATGCAATCACTTTCAAACGCGTGCCGAGCGTTTATTATCTCGCCAGTACACGCCCCGTAGACGAAATCCTTTCGCAATCCGTCAGGATGCGTAATGAGCTGGGGCCAGACTATATTTCACTTGACCGCTACGAAGCCCATTCGGACATCTCTTCAGACGAAGACATTGAAAGTTTCCGACAAGCGATGATCCGAAAAAAGAAAGAAATCGCGCTTTATGGTGAAGATGAACGCGGTGTTCGGGTGCAGGCCAATACTCTCTTCAGCATGGACATAAATATTCCGGCAAATGTACCTGTGGGAAAATTTTCGGTTCGGGTCTTTCTTGTGCGTGATGGTGTCATCCTGCAATCGCAATCGATCCAACCTAGCGTGAGTAAAAAAGGCATAGAACGGATGATCTACAGCTTCGCTCATGTGCAGCCATTGTTTTACGGTATAACTGCCGTTATTGTTGCGGCCTTCGCGGGTTGGCTCGCATCTGTGATTTTCCGTCAACGGTAAATAGAGGGGAAAATGGATCAACACCGTTCCAATATTCCGCAAGCTGCGGCGGCTCTGGGTTATGTCGGTGCACTGCCATTTATCCTGGTTGCGTTTGCGATCTGGTTTGTTACGCCTTCCCAGCTCATTGTACTACTCGGATTTCTTAAGCTCGCTGGCGCTGTCGTTCTAGGTTTTATCGGTGGCATTCATCTTGGCATATCGATGACACGGGAAAATGGTCCAACATTCCTACAATTGGGGATGGGTGCGATTGTGATCGCGGTTTCAGCAATCGTTACCATCGCTGATCCAAGCCGCGCGTTGATTATCCTTATTATTGCTTTTCCATTACAATTGTGGACCGACTTGCGTACTGTGTCTGACGGTCGGGCACCCGCATGGTATCCTGGATTGCGTATTCCACTCACGCTTTTAGTAGAGCTCTCACTACTTGGCGCCTTCATAAAGGTAGCGCTTGGCTGAGGATTGAGGGTCCGGGCGCAACTTGTCGCTCGTCACGCGATGGACATCCTCGCCACCAATGAGCCAGACCTGGAATCGATCTGCGAAGACAGAACTGAACGCCACATCCAAAACGTTGAGCCCGCCAGTATAAGCACCAAATGATGGCATCACGATCCGATCTCCATTTGAGGCAAAACATCTGCGGCGAAATCTGCGCCCCCGCACAAAGAGCACAGCGCACGGATGAAGATGTCCGGCGATTTCACTTTGAGGATAAGGTTGCGGCTCATGGCGTAGCGTAAGAGCGCCCAATGAGATTTCCTCTTCAACATGACCGCTAAAACCTACAGGCGGTCGCGGGTCATGGTTGCCGGTAATCCAGATCCAGTCATGGGCGTCTGTGAGTGATTGGATAGCCTCGGAATCTACCGAATTTAGTCGTCGATGCGCATAGGTATCATGGAAGCTATCACCTAAGGCGATGATCCGACGTGGGTCATATCGCTTGCAAACATCTATCAAATTTCGAAGGGTCGTGCGCGTGTCATAGGGAGGGATGTGATTGAGAGATTTGGCAAAGGATGACCCTTTTTCGAAATGAAGGTCGGCAACAACGAGGCTTTGTTGATCTGGAAAGTACAACGCACCTGATCGGTCGGGGATAAAAATCTGTCCTGAGATATCAATACTGGCTTCAGACAAGGCGTGTCGCTTCCTCTATCAAATCATCGCTTGCCTCGCGCAGAAGAGACTCGCTGGCTTCACCGTAAACAGGCTCTTTGCCAATGTGAAGCAGCACCGGAACGGCGAGCGGCGAAACACGGTCCAAAGGTTTGACAACAATGTGATCCTTAATCCGCTTGAGCAGAGCGCCAAGCCGGGCAATATCCAGAAAACCGCTGGCGGCATCGTTCCAAGCCGCAGACAAAAGTATGTGCTCAGGTTGATGTTCAAGCAGAACATCGTAGATCAGGTCAGAAGAAATTGTCATTTGTCGACCAGATTTTTCCTTGCCGGGAAACCGACGCTCAATCAGACCGGCTATGATGGCGCAATTCCGAAATGTGCGCTTCATAAGACTAGAATCGGCAAGCCAGGCATCAAGGTCATCACCCAGCATATCTTCATCAAATAATTCAGCCATATTGAGTGTGCTCATATTGTTCAAGCCCCAGACAGCTAAGGCATATTCCGTGGCAACAAACCCCATCGGCTTGGCGCCCGCGCGCTCCAGTCTTTTAGTTAACAACATCCCAAGACTTTGATGCGCCAAGCGACCATCGAAAGGATAACAAACAAGATAGTGCTTATCGGATCGCGGAAAAGTTTCTACCAGCAAGCTTTTGGCATCAGGAATGATAGATCGCCATTTTTGGATACCCAACCATTCCGACACCGGTTGCGGAAGACGCCCCCATTCGCTTTCGTTGGCGATAAGATCACGTACACGCTCTGCCAAGAAAGTCGATAGGGGAAACTTACCTCCCTGGTACGCTGGCACCATCGGATCTTCATCAGCGCTGCGAGACACCCAACATTCGGTTTCACGCATGCCTTCAAAGCGCACCACCTCGCCGCCGAAAGCAAAGGTGTCACCAGGCCGTAATTGGTCGATAAAATATTCTTCCATTTCACCAAGGACACGACCACCACGCGGGATTGATTGTCCAGCACGCGAGGGCCTTATCCTGCCTTGGCGCACGAGCCGGATCTTGATCATCGGCGCTTCGACAATCGTACCTATATTGAGCCTATATCGTTGTGCCTCCTTGGGATGAGCCAGACGATATGCTCCTTCTGGCGTTTTGACAATACGGCGGAACTGGTCATAGGCGCGCAAGGCATAACCACCGGACGCCACAAAATCGACGATCTTCTCATAGTCTCCCCAGGGGAGATCAGCATAAGGCTGAGTACTGACAATTTCATTGTAAAGATCCACAGGATCAAAAGGCTGCGAACACGCCATGCCTAAAACATGTTGCGCAAGAACGTCGAGACCGCCAATGCGGGGCTCTTCTCCATCGAGTGCTCCACGCATTGTGGCGTCGCGCGCCGCCTCACATTCAAGCACCTCAAATCGATTTGACGGAACGAGAAGTGCTCGACTTGGCTCATCAAATCTGTGGTTTGAACGCCCAATGCGTTGCATCAAGCGACTTGCCCCTTTTGGTGCGCCGATATGGATGACAAGATCGACATCGCCCCAATCTATGCCAAGATCAAGGGTTGAGGTGCAAATGACCGCGCGCAGACGGCCGGTGGCCATGGCTGACTCCACCTTGCGTCTTTGCTCTATGGCAAGCGATCCGTGGTGAAGCGCTATCGGCAAATTTTCATCATTGATCGCCCATAATGACTGGAACACGATTTCTGCTTGGCGCCTTGTGTTAACAAAAACCAACGTCATCTTTGCCGCTGTGATGGCGTTCAGCACATCTGGCATGGCGTGGTTGGCCATATGCCCAGACCAGGGAACATGATTTTCCGACGCCAGCACAGATACGTTGGGTGACGGTCCAGCTTCACCCATTATCAAAGTCGCTTTCTGATCTGTGTTTGGTTCTTGCGGGATCAGAGATCGTCTTAAGTGATCGGGATCGGCGACCGTTGCAGAGAGACCAATCTGACGCATGGAAGGCGACAGTTTGGCAAGACGCGCAAGCCCTAACGCTAACAAGTCACCACGCTTTGACGCGACGAGCGAATGCATTTCATCGAGAATTACATAGCGCAATTCACCAAACATTTGAGACGCATCGCTGTGAGACAAGAGCAGTGCTATTTGCTCAGGTGTTGTGAGTAATATGTCTGGGGGATTGTGCCGCTGTCTTTGTCGCCGCGCCGCCGGTGTATCGCCCGTTCGCGTTTCCAATGAGATGGGTAGATCCATCTCACGAACCGGCGTTTCCAAATTGCGAGCGATATCGACGGCAAGGGCCTTCAGAGGTGAGACATAAAGTGTATGGATTCGACG
>JAJFIN010000058.1 GCA_021774955.1 Alphaproteobacteria bacterium
CCGTACGCATGTATTTGCGTGAAATGGGTACGGTTGAATTGTTGTCGCGAGAAGGTGAAATCGCGATCGCCAAGCGCATAGAAGCGGGTCGTGAGACCATGATCGGTGGACTGTGCGAAAGCCCGCTTACTTTTGAAGCCATTATCGTTTGGCGCGATGAGTTGAACGAAGGCAAAGTTCTGCTTCGTGAAATCATTGATCTCGATGCGACATATGGCGGTGGTCCTGAAGCCGCAAATAACAACAATAACAACAATAACAACAATGTGAATCCGGCGGCTGTCAATGGCGCCGCTGTAGCAGATCCGGCGGCAAGTGGGACCGGTGAAGCAGGCGCTGAAACCGCTGCTAAAGCACCGGGTGAGGGAGAAACTCCAAGCGGCGCGAACGGTGCTGAGAGTGGCGAAAATACGAATGACAATACTGGCGACAATGCTGGCGAAGGCGGAGAAAAACGTGAAGGCAGCACTGACGACGACGAGGATGACGGTGATGAAGTTAATTTGTCACTAGCGGCCATGGAAGCTGCGCTTAAACCTGACGTTCTCGAAACTTTTGATTCAATCGCTAGCAATTACAAGAAGCTGCGCAAACTTCAGGAAGCTCTTGTTGAAGCGGCGTTGAAAAGCGAAAGCCTGACGTCAAGCCAAGAGCGGCGTTATCGCAAGCTCAAAAAAGATGTTATCGAATTTGTTAAGAGCCTTCATCTCAACAATGGCCGTATTGAAGCGCTTGTTGATCAGCTCTATGGCATCAACCGGCGTCAATTAGGCTTAGAAGGCAAGCTCATGCGCATGGCTGAGGCTCATGGTGTCGTGCGCAGCGATTTCCTTGAAGAATATTTGGGTAGTGAACTGGATCCCGAATGGACATCAAGAGTTGGCAGTGTTGATCGTCGGGGCTGGAAAGAATTTATCACGGAAGAAAGCGTAACCATTGCCGATGTCCGTGAGCAAATTCAGATGGTGTCGCAAGATACCGGTCTAGAACCCATCGAATTTCGACGCATTGTCAATACCGTCCAAAAAGGTGAGCGTGAAGCACGCCAGGCCAAAAAAGAAATGGTCGAAGCCAATCTACGCTTGGTGATTTCGATTGCTAAAAAATATACCAATCGTGGTTTGCAATTCCTTGACCTTATTCAAGAAGGCAATATTGGCTTGATGAAGGCGGTTGATAAGTTTGAATATCGTCGCGGTTATAAATTCTCGACCTATGCGACGTGGTGGATCCGCCAAGCGATTACCCGGTCGATTGCCGACCAGGCACGCACGATCCGTATTCCGGTTCATATGATCGAGACCATTAACAAGTTGGTTCGAACATCGCGTCAAATGTTGCACGAGATTGGTCGCGAGCCGACACCGGAAGAATTGGCTGAGAAGCTGGCCATGCCGCTTGAGAAAGTGCGCAAAGTTCTGAAGATCGCTAAAGAACCAATCTCTCTTGAAACACCAATTGGCGATGAGGAAGATTCTCATCTTGGTGATTTCATTGAAGATAAGAATGCGATCTTGCCGATTGATGCGGCGATCCAATCTAACTTGCGTGAAACGACAACGCGCGTCCTTGCATCATTGACACCACGTGAGGAGCGTGTGTTGCGTATGCGTTTTGGCATTGGGATGAATACGGATCATACGTTGGAAGAAGTGGGCCAGCAATTCTCGGTGACACGGGAGCGGATCCGTCAAATTGAAGCTAAAGCGCTACGCAAGCTGAAACATCCAAGCCGGTCACGCAAACTCAGAAGTTTCCTCGATACATAAAAACAAGAGAAACGACCATGATTGTTACCATGCTGAAAGCAAAACTTCATCGGGCCACAGTCACCCAGACAGACTTGCACTATGAAGGATCGATTTCCATCGATACTGACTTACTGGGCAGGTCGGGTATCCTGCCGCATGAACAGGTTGATGTTCTGAATATCAATACCGGCGCGCGGTTTACGACCTATGCGATTGAAGCGCCACGAGGGTCTAAAATGTTTGGCATCAACGGTGCTGCGGCGCGGCTCGCAGAAGTTGGCGACAAAATAATTGTCTGTGCCTATGGCCAAATGGAATCCGAGATGGCCAGAAACTACGCCCCGTGTGTGGTTTCATTTGATGATGAAAACAATGTGGTAATCCCGAACTAAGGGTGACACATTTGCAGAAATAATAAAAGGCGGGAGAATTTTCCCGCTTTTTTTATGGTACAATCACCAGTGAACTCAGCGCGTGTTCAGGGAGAAGTAAGCCTATGATTAAATTGACCTATTGTTTGCACCGGAAAAAAGGAATGAGCCGGGAGGAGTTTCAAGAATATTGGTTGAAAACCCACGGACCTTTGGTTGCCAGTTTTGCCGATACTCTAAGGATCAAACGCTATGTTCAGACGCACACGCATGGTCTTGAAGCGGATGATGCATTGCGTGCTTCCAGAGTAGGTTCTCTGGAAGATGCACCAGAGATCTATGACGGTGTTGCAGAGCTATGGTTTGAAAGTTATGAAGATTTGGCAGCGGGATCAGAAGATCCAGCGGCCGCGGAAGCAGGGCAAGCCTTGCTTGAGGACGAGCGTAAGTTCATTGACCTTACACGCTCGCCCCTTTGGTTCTCAGAAGAACATGTGATCGTCTGATCACGGAGAGTGATCTTCAAGTTCTTCTTATTTAATCCAGCTTGAAAGTCATCGAAACCGATGCGTTGATGGCTGTCTGGCCGGCAGCGATGGGAACGCTTGAGCCAAATTTTTCGGCCTGAGCCATGGCTCTCATCGGCGGGAAATTGCCGCCCATATCTTCGTTAAGCGTGACGACCTCGCCCAATTCAACACCAGCAGCTTCTGCATAGAGTTCACCTTTTCTGAGGGCTTCTTTCACAGCCTTGCGGCGGGCTTCATCGAGTAAGGGCTCCGGTTCGGCAAAGCCAAAAGCAATGTTGTTGACTTTGTTAGCGCCATCTTCGACCAAGGCGTCGAGCAGCGTGCCGATCTTGTCAAGGTTACGCACGGTGACGTGCACTTGGTTGGAAACAATATATCCTGCGATGAGGGGTTCGGGGCGTTTTCCTGGAATACTTTCTCGGTAATTGGCGTAACGCGGGGATACAGAAAATTGAGAGGTTTGAACATCTTTGTCGGCGATGCCGGATTTCTTGATCAGTTTCAGCAGTGCGGTCATTTTCTTGCTGTTCTCAACCAACGCTTCTTTTGCGGTGTCTGCTTCCGTTTGAACCCCAGTCGAAATGGTCGCTAAATCTGGTTTAGCGAGGATCGTGCCGGTCGCTGAAAGTGTGATTGTTCGATTGGGATCTTCCGCATGCGCTCCTTGGCTGGCAAAGACCAAGATTGTCATTGCCGCAGCTATTGCCATGTTGAACGGTTTCATCGCAGTTCCTTTCCGTTTCCATCTCACATTATTGTGAATTCTTGGGCGTTGAATAGGGCTTAAGTGAGGCAGCCCCGTGGGGTTTGAGTGGCACCCCTATCTACCAGTCACAGCGGTGCGTTCTGGCGCCTTGACGTTGTTAAAACCCGTGATCATGGTGTCAGGTGGTGCTGGGCAAGGGAGGGTGTTGATGCGTTTTCTGAATTTTATTGGTGTCATCTTGTTAGGCACTACTATGGCTGCTTGCGATAGCGAAATTGTCAACCATCCGCCGGGAAGCGATCGCTGGATGGATGGGAATCCAGGACAATTCGCAGAGTTTGCAGCGAATGCTGAGGAAGGTCCAGTGGCCATGTTGAACTTGCTGAAGTTCAAAGATCAATCGAGTGGCGGTGAAGGCACTGGGGCAGAAGCCTATGCGCGTTATGCGGAACTCGCCGGACCTTTTGTCCTGCGCTATGGCGGTGAACTTGTTTGGGCCGGGGAGGCAAGGGAACAACTGGTTGGCGATATGGCCTACGATTGGGACGCGGTTCTATTGGTCAAATGGCCGGCCCGTCAAAACCTCATTGATCTGGGTCGTGACGAAGAATACCAAGCTATCTCCCATCACCGCAAAAAGGGTCTTGAGCGCACCATGCTCATAGCGCTTGATCAAACGGGTGGGATGTTGGTGTTGCCGGAAGGGACCGATCAGCAGTAATAGACAAAGGATGTGGCGGGGTTAACACTCACAAACCGGCTCGCAGGCGCAGGTGCGGCAGTCGCATGTTTTATCTTTGTCAAATTGCATCAAAACGGCGGGGAGAAAGAACAAGTCGAGCGCCAGAGCGGCTGAGATTGTGAGGATGGTTAGAACGCCGAGCTGAGTGTTTAGTTGAAAATTGGATTGGGTAAGCACCAAAAACCCGGAAACGAGGACGACAGTGGTGATAACAATCGCGTTTCCGACATGCATGAAGGAATAGCGAATGCTGTCATGGGTGTTCATGCCTTTTTCCTGCTTAGCTCGATGGTATTTGCTCAGGAAGTGTACTGTGTCATCGACCACCAGACCGAGCGTTGCTGCAGCGACCGACGAGGCGACCATGCCAATGCGTCCAACGAAAATACCCCAGATACCAAAAGCAATGACAATGGGTAGGACATTGGGAAGGAGGCTGATCAATCCGTATCGAACACTTTTAAGTGCAATAATGATAGCTGCTGCGATTAAGAGAAAAGCAATGCCAGTGCCGGTCAACATGCTCTGGATCGTGCGCTCCGAGATATAGGCGAACACGACACCAATCCCCGTCGCTTCTTTTGTGCTGGCAGTTGAAGCATTGCTGGAAGCCCACATTTCTGCCCGGCGTTGCAAGCCGCGAATTTCCGATGAGG
>JAJFIN010000059.1 GCA_021774955.1 Alphaproteobacteria bacterium
GGTGACGATGGCCTGGGCAATCAGATTATCAAACTCAAGGGTCTCGACGAGATCGGAATTCCACACGAGCGACCGGTCGGTGACTTGAATGTCCGGCAGGCCGTTATAAACATCGCGGATGAGCTTCTTGCCCTCGTCCAAAATTTCCCCGGTACGGAAGACCGCGCAATTGTTTTGCATGACCCGCTGCATGGAGAGGCGAAGCTCCGCCGTCGTCGTATCGCCTTTGGCATAGCGGAAATGATCGAACCGCCCAAGCGCTTGGTCGGCGCTATCGCTCGGCAGATCGGCTTGCTTGGCACCGGCCTCAATTGTCTCTGCCGCCCGCAATCCCGCCGCCCGGCCGAACACCACCAGGTCAATCAGCGAGTTCGAGCCCAACCGGTTGGCGCCGTGAACCGACACGCACGCCGCCTCGCCAATGGCCATCAGGCCCGACACCACGTGGTCGGGATCATCGCCCTGTTTGGTCAGCACTTCGCCATGAAAATTCGTCGGCACGCCGCCCATATTATAATGCACCGTCGGCAGAACCGGGATCGGCTGGCGGGTCACATCTACGCCGGAAAAGATCCGCGCCGATTCTGAAATCCCCGGCAGCCGTTCGGCCAACACATCGGGATCGAGATGATCAAGGTGCAAGAAGATATGATCTTTACCCGGACCAACGCCGCGCCCTTCGCGGATCTCGATGGTCATGGCCCGGCTAACAACATCGCGTGACGCCAGGTCCTTGGCCGACGGCGCATAGCGCTCCATAAAGCGCTCGCCTTCAGAATTGACCAGATAACCGCCCTCGCCGCGCGCACCTTCGGTGATCAGCACACCCGCGCCATAAACCCCGGTTGGATGAAACTGTACAAATTCCATATCTTGCAGCGGCAATCCAGCGCGCAAGACCATGGCATTGCCATCGCCGGTGCAGGTATGCGCCGAGGTACAGGAGAAATAGGTGCGGCCATAACCGCCCGTGCCCAAAATCACCGTCTGCGCCCGGAACCGATGGATCTTGCCATCTTCAAGCGACCAGGCCATGACCCCGCGGCATTCTTCGCCAACCATAATCAGATCAAGGACGATATATTCAATAAAGAAGGTCGTGTTGTGGCGCAGGCATTCACCGTAAAGCGTATGCAGGATCGCGTGGCCGGTCCGGTCCGCCGCCGCACAGGTCCGCTGCACTTGGCCCTCGCCGAAGTTGCGCGTCATGCCGCCAAAGGCCCGCTGATAGATCTTGCCTTCTTCGGTGCGCGAAAACGGCACGCCGAAATGATCAAGCTCATAAACCGCCGCCGGCGCCTCGCGGCACAGATATTCAATCGCGTCCTGGTCGCCGAGCCAATCAGAGCCCTTGACCGTGTCATACATATGCCAGCGCCAATCGTCCTCGCCCATATTGCCGAGCGAGGCTGAGATGCCGCCTTGGGCAGCCACGGTGTGAGACCGGGTTGGAAACACTTTCGACAGGCACGCGGTCTTCAAGCCCGCTTGCGAACAGCCAAGCGTCGCCCGCAATCCCGCCCCGCCCGCGCCAACAACCACCACGTCATAGGTATGATCAATAATATCGTATGCAGTCATGGCCAGGTCTCAGGCTCCCAAACTTGTTTTTAACACCGCAAAGGCGCACGCCGCGCCAATCGCAATAGCAAAGAAATTATTCAACATCAGCAAGGCAAGTTTGGTGCCTTCGCCGTCAATGTAATCCTCGATCACCACCTGCACCCCAAGGCGCAAATGCGTGAACGCGGCCAAAATGAGCAGCAAAAACATCACCGCGTTAAACGGCTGCGCGATAAACCCGCGCGCTGTTTCATAATCGGCCCCAACCAGGCTCATCACGGTATAAAGAAACCAACCGACCAGCGGCAGGAGCGCCACCGCGGTCACACGCTGCTTGATAAAATGCGCGGTGCCGTCTTTGGCGCTGCCAAGGCCGCGGGTTTTTTTAAGCGCTGATTTCTGGCTCATGCCCCCCCTCCGCGCACGCTATAGGCGAGGACCCATATGGCGATGGTGACGAGCACCGACAAAAACAGCACCAGCTTGCCGGTGGCATTGGCCGTTGTCAGCTCAAAGCCGTGGCCCGCGTCCCAAAACAAATGGCGAATGCCATTGAGCAAATGAAAGCTCATCGACCAGGTAAAACCGAGCAGAACGATCCGCCCAAGTATGCTCGCCATCAAATCCATGACCATCGCATAGGCCTCCGGCCCGGCAGTCAGCGACACCAGCCAGGCGGCAAGCAACAAGGTGCCGGCCGCATTGGCCATGCCCGTCGCCCGATGGGTGATCGAGGTCAGCATGGTGATCGGCCAGCGATAGATCTGCAAATGCGGCGACATCGGCCGTTCAGAAGTCGTTGTGCGCGGTTTCGCTTCTGCCATGAGGGTCCTCGGGAATTGTCGAAGTGGGGGCCAAGCGGCTCGGAAGGGTGTCAGCTGGCTGTTTAACGCATGAACCCGCGAAAAACAAATCAACTCACGTCGCAACAAAGTGTAGGGGTGAGCAGGTTGATGTCAACGCGCGCTTTGGAATTCAGTCCATTCTTAATGGGATTAAGCCCGACCCGCATTGCCATTGAAATTTCTTGCAAAGGTTGCATCACGAAATTTTCTCGCTAAAATTGATAAGCAGCAGTAAGGCAGAGGAGAAGCCCTTTATCGCTATGACTAACCTCGACCCATTCGCCACGGGGCCTTTCATTTTTGATAAATGGCGCGGTCTCTGGTTGAGAGCGCTCGTTTTTCTGGTCTTTGTCGCCCCCATAATGTTTGTGCTCGGGTATCTATTCCTACAATTTGTGAGCGGACCAATTGCTGTTGCGGAAATCGCATGGCTTGGTGTCGCGCCCATGTTCGGTTTCTTCCTGTTCGGTATTTATGATCAGGGGAAGACGGCTATCACGGCCGCTCGCACACGAACGATCGTTGATCGTGAGGGTATTACAAAAGAATGGAGAGGTGGCCGAAAGATCTATATTCAGTGGTCAGAGTTAGCCAAAATATCACCGACCTTTTTTTTCAATGAAGGGCGTTTAGAATCAAAGAACAAGAGAATTAACCTCAATTTGGATATTGTTGGCCACGATTACCTCTATGACGCTGCTATTGTTTTTCAACAGATGAACCGTGAAGGCAACATCCGTACAAACACATATTCGGATCTTGAAAAACGAATGCAAGCTGAAGCACTCCGCTTCGAGGGCCCCAAAAGATTGACCGCTCCTCTCGTGCTAGCGCCACTTTTCTTTTTTTCACTGTCCGTTTCTGTTTCTGTGATGCTACTGACAAGCTATCCCGGCGATGAAACAATTGTCACCGCCTGGATCGTATAGATAATCAAAGGGGTCAGAGTCTCTTGATTTGTGCCGCAACGGCCTTTATCGTAATCAAAGGGGTCAGAGTCTCTTGATTTGTGCCGCAACAGCCCTTAAAGTAAAACCCCACCACCTTTTCCTTTAGGACCTCGCCCTCATGGCCCGTCTTCAACGGTTTACCCTCCCCAGCCAGCCGGTCCACGGGCGCGAGGGGGAGATAGGAAATCTGAGGCCTATCGTGAGAAACACAAGATCAAAGGACTCTGACCCCTTTGATACTGACCCCTTTGATCTTCACCATTTATGATAACCTGCGGAAATGGGCGCCTGGTATGCGGCAACCATGAGATCGACGCTCAAAAAAATCAAACTCAGCCCCAGGCCATAAAGCAATAGAGTTGCGGGGCTCGTTTTTGGAACAGTACACCCCAATAGGAAGGCGGCAAGCACAAGCATCAAATAGGAAATATACTTTTCTGGAAAAATTTCAGGAAATTGCCAATCCCCCAACAGCTGCACCCCCGACAAAAAATACAAAGCGCCGAAGCTTGTCACGATGCATAATTGACGTGCGGACATCATCTGCTTCTCCCATCTTTGCCTAATTTGGAACAATCATCGTCAATTTATCATGCCCAAGGCGGCGAGAGTAAGCCTATACTGAGGGGATCTGACCCACTCCCATAATCAACATCAGTCTGGAATTTCTTTGTGACAAAACTGTGCCGTCTTCTCTCAATAGTGTTGACAGGTTTTTCATTTGCGGCCTGCACGGCAGTGAACGGTTCATCGCCCGCATATCTATTCGAAATTAGTGGAGACCCTGAAATTTTTCGAGATCGGGTGGAAGTATCACTTGTAATCAAAGGGGTCAGAGTCTCTTGATTTGTGCCGCAACGGCCTTTATCGTGAAAACCCACCACCTTTTCCTTTAGGACCTCGCCCTCATGGCCCGTCTTCAACGGTTTACCCTCCCCAGCCAGCCGGTCCACGGGCGCAAGGGGGAGATAGGAAATCTGAGGCCTATCGTGAGAAACACAAGATCAAAGGACTCTGACCCCTTTGATCTTGGGATAGTGAGCCAAACATTGCATAGACCAATCGCAATAATCATTTTGTTGGTTGCGAGCACCGCATTCGCACACGCCACTGATAGTTTTCCACCCATGGAATTCTCTAAGCGGTTGGAATTGCGTATCGAAACTGAGGAGTTGGCGAGAGCGGGAAATCCGCCTCCCTGGGAGGCTGAAGGATTAAATTTCTATCTTGATGGAATGAGGGGCGAGCCAGCCCAGGTTCGAGAGGCAGTCCACAAAATGACTATATGGACTGAGTATGCTCACGTCTCTGCCAAAAGCAGTGAATCCTATGCACCGCAGGTCATCCAATATTTGTCAAATACCGCGCTTCCTATCGATGAAAATGTAGATTGCTCAGTGAACGTAAATCCTCGTCCTCAAACAAGCAGAAAATTCTACTCGCAGTCTGAGTTTGAGTTCCTAATGGATCTCGCAAAACTGAACTACTTTTTGTGGGTTGAAACCAAGAACGAAGGTCAATTGAGCGCATCCCATCAACTAATCTCCAAATATTTTTGCCAGGGAGTGTCTTCGTTCTTAAATGACCAGATCCAATATTTTCTAGACCATTTTGAATCTGGTTATACCATCGATCATCACATAGCAGCGAAACGCGCAAAGGGCTTTAAAGATCTCGTTGCAAATGTAGTTGGCGATGTCGCGTTGGCATCTGGCAATCGAGCTGTAATCGATGAGCACTTGGATAGCTTGATACCTCCGGATGTGAAGTGCGGAAGATTTGTGGGGGATATGGATAAGGTGCTTGCCGCTGTGAGGGCTCGGGAAATGATTCCCACAGACAAGAGGGGGGGGCTAAACCCAATTGAAGAAATCGCGGCATGCCATGGGAGTTTCTATCGCTACTATATTCTCGCGTTAAAGCGCGACATGATTACTGGTGTCGATATCGTCTTTGACGTATCCATTGTGGCGCTATCTCAACCTTCACGACTCGAAAGAGTTGATGAATGTGTATGGAGATATTGGTTGGCACAGAGATTATTTGCCCGAGTTCGACGGCTTGGTCCGGAGAGTATGGCAGCAAAGCGTTGGAAGTCTGTTCTCTGGACACCAAAATGCGCTCTTGACATACGTGGATATGGTGACGCCCGAGTGGGACTCGAAATTGCTACTCTCGATCAAGAGTTTCAAAAATACCTTCGAGACACAAGACGTCAAAGATAATCAAAGGGGTCAGAGTCTCTTGATTTTTGCCGCGGCAACCCTTAAAGTAAAAGCCCGCCACCCTCTCTATAGGACCTCCTTCCCATGGCCCGTCTTCAACGGTTTACCCTCCCCGGCCAGCCCCAACATGTCATTGTCCGCGGTAATAACCGCACCAATATTTTCAAAGGTCCAGAGGATTACCAATGCTACCTGGAAAAGCTCGTTGAGGCCTGCGCCGCGCACCAATGCGATCTGCATGCCTATGTACTGATGAGCAATCACGTGCACCTCTTGATGACGCCCAAAACGGAGCAGGGCATCGGCAAGGCGATGCAGTCGCTCGGCCGGTCCTATGTCCGCTATTTTAACGACCGCCATAGGCGCAGCGGCACTTTGTGGGAGGGGCGTTACCGGGCGACACTGATCGAGTCAGAGCGCTATCTCTTGACCTGTTGCCGCTATATTGAGCTCAACCCGGTGCGCGCCGGCATGGCTACACATCCGTCGAAATATCAATGGTCGAGTTACCGCGTCAATGCCCTGGGGCGCGATGAAATTGGCCTCACGCCGCACATTGTCTATCGCCGCCTTGGCAAGACACCGAAAGACCGCTGCCAGGCCTATCGGGCGCTATTTAAACACCGGCTTGGCGCCGACACGCTCACGGAGATCCGCGAGGCGACACACAAAGCCTGGGTGCTGGGCGATGCGAATTTCAAAAAGCGCATGGAGCAGCGCACCGGCCGGCCAGCCGGTCCACAGGCCCGAGGCGGAGATAGGAAATCTGAGGCCTATCGTGAGAAACACAAAATCAAAGGACTCTGACCCCGTTGATTCCTCACCTCGGCACGAACACCCAGCAATCCAAATCGAGGATTACGCCTTCGGCATAGCCGCCCTCATCGAGCCGCCCCGGATGGGCCGCACACGGCAGGTCCTTGGTGGCAAACATGTTGAGGCGCAGGGCGCCTATGTCATCGCGGCCGGGAAGCTCGGCTTTGTCGGTCACCTCGCTCCAGGCAAAGATCGTGTCGCCGCCAAAGCAAGGGCTCACATGGCGCCCACCATTGATGGCGCCAAGGAGTGGTGCATTGGCCAGGCCGTTGAACGATAGGGAGCGCGCCAGCGAAATCACATGACCGCCATAGATCAGGCGGCGGCCGAACCGGCCCTTGCCTTCATTAAATTGATTGAAATGCACCTTGGCGGTGTTTTGATAGAGCCGCGTGGCGATCATGTGCTCGGCTTCTTCGATGGTCATGCCATCGACATGGTCGATTTTTTCACCGATCTCATAATCATCCCAAACATGGGCGCTGCCCGCCAGGGTGAAATCATAATTGGTAAAGTCCGTAGGCGGAATAACCAGGTCTTCCGGCACGACCGCCTCAGCTAGCTCTGGCACCTGTGGCTCTGGTGCTGGCGAGCCTGGATCGCGCTTGTTGACCATCACCCAGCGCACATAATCGACCACCACATCGCCGTCTTGATTGATGCCCGTGGAGCGCACATAGACGACGCCTGTTTTACCATTCGAGTTTTCTTTAAGGCCAATCACTTCAGAGGTCGTCGACAACGTGTCGCCCGGATAGACGCGGGCAATAAACCGGCACTCGGCATAACCGAGGTTGGCCACCGCATTGAGCGAGATATCGGCGACGGTTTTGCCGAACACGATGTGGAACACCAGGAGATCGTCAATCGGGGCTTGAGGTAGATTTAGTTGATGGGCAAAGGCGTCTGAAGATTGGAGCGCAAACCGGCCGCCATAAAGCGCGGTATAAAGCGAGACATCGCCTTCGGTCACCGTGCGCGGTGTGGCATGGTGCAGCACTTGGCCGACCGAAAAGTCTTCAAAATAATTACCGGGATTGGTCTTTTGTTTTGCTTGCGTCATGACCGCCTCAACTCGCCGCCTCAAGTTCTGCAATCGCATCGGCAATCGCGACAATCCGCTTGGCATTCTCCGCATGCAGAAGTTCGACCATGCGGCCATCGACTTTAATCACACCCTTGTTGAGGTTTTCCGGCTCAGCAAACGCATCAATGATCTTGCGCGACCATGCGACTTCTTCGGCGTCGGGGGCAAAAATATTATTGCAGGGGGCCACCTGGCTCGGATGGATCAACGTCTTGCCATCAAATCCAAAGTCAACGCCCTGCTGGCAAGCTAGCGCAAAGCCGTCTTCATTTTGAATGTCGTTATAGACGCCATCGATGACCGTCACGCCGTAAGCCCGCGCCGCCAACAGCGTGAGGCCAAACGCCGTGACCATCGGCAGACGGTCCGGTGTGTGGGCGCAATAAAGTTCTTTGGCCAGATCATTGGTGCCCATGACAAAGC
>JAJFIN010000060.1 GCA_021774955.1 Alphaproteobacteria bacterium
TTGCGGTTTTGGATGCGGTCAAAGCAACAGGACAAGTGCCTGAAGAAGATTTTCCAAAAGTTGTTGGTCGATTGAGTTTTTTCGTCAATGCAGGTATCCGTTTCGTCACCGAACTCTGCAAGATGCGTGCTTTTGTTGAGTTGTGGGATGAGATCACGGCGCAGCGATATCAAATTGAAGATCCTAAGTTTCGAAGATTTCGATATGGGGTCCAAGTTAATTCTCTAGGGCTTACAGAGCAGCAACCAGAGAACAATGTCTATAGAATTTTGCTTGAAACACTTGCTGTTGTTCTTTCAAAAGATGCCCGGGCACGCGCGGTTCAACTGCCTGCGTGGAACGAGGCGCTTGGATTGCCGCGACGCTGGGATCAGCAATGGTCGCTCCGTATGCAGCAGATTCTAGCATATGAATCTGACTTGTTAGAATTTGGCGATTTATTTAACGGCTCCAAAGAAGTCGAACGAAAAGTTGCTGAGCTTACAAAACAAGCAAAGGATGAACTCAAACACATAGATGAAATGGGTGGCGCGATCGCTGCGATTGAATCGAGCTACATGAAACAGAAACTGGTGGATTCAAATTCTGAGCGGCTCATGGCAATTGAAACTGGTCAACAGATGGTTGTTGGCGTCAACGCCTACACAGAGACGGAGGCATCGCCGCTCGAGGGTGGAGAAGATGGTGGTGTTGTAACCGTGCCGGAATCTGTGGAGCGGGATCAAATAGAACAATTGTCGGCGTGGCGAGATGCCCGTGATCGAGAAAACGTGGAAGCAGCGCTGCTTCTGTTGCAGCAAGCCGCACAGGAAGAACGAAACATCATGCCTGCGTCACTTGAAGCTGCAAAAGCGGGTGCGACTACAGGTGAATGGGCTCAGGTGTTACGGGATGTGTATGGTGAATACCGCGCACCGACGGGGGTTAGCAAAAAAAAGAGAGTTGATGACAACAAGGGGCTTGCTGACGTCCAATCAGAAGTTAAACGGGTATCAGCAAAACTGGGCAGTCCACTTAAGTTTTTGGTGGGTAAGCCGGGTCTTGACGGTCATTCCAACGGGGCAGAGCAGATTGCTGTGCGCGCGCGTGATGTTGGCATGGAAGTACTTTATGAGGGCATACGTTTGACCCCCGCTCAGATTGTAGATGCTGCACTTGAAGAGGGTGTTCATGCCGTCGGATTGTCAATCCTGTCTGGTAGCCATGTCCCCTTGGTCGCAGAAGTTATGCAGCGCATGCGGTCTGCCGGTCTGCACGATGTTCCTGTTGTGGTTGGTGGAATCATTCCAGCCGAGGATGAGGGGCCGCTAAAACAATGCGGCGTTGCCGCGATCTATACGCCCAAGCATTTTGAGCTCAACAAAATAATGGCGGGTGTTGTTCGTCTCATTGAGGCAGCCCAACATAAATAGTGGTATATCCCTGGCTATGAGGGTCTAGTTTCGGGTGTCTTATCAGGGTTCAAGGTAGCATTTGCCTTAATTCGCCGCAATTCAGCCCAATCTCCAGCTATTTTGCCAGTTGAACTGGTAAACAGAGACTGGGGAGGTGTGATTGTTCTCTATTGTGTTGTGTTTGCTCCGACAGGCGTTGTGTTGCGCCAAACTGAGCGGATCAGCACAATTCAGAGGATTGTCGGCTTCACGTTAATTGAGTTCAGCTGCTTTTCTTTCCCAGCCTATGTTGGTAGCGTTTTGTTAAGGTTAGTGATTTCTGCGGCTTTTTTTGCGGAAATTTGGAACAACCAAGACTGGCTGAGAGTGTCAAAATTGAAAGATACGCCTCGCCGAAAAATGAAAGAGGCCTGACAATGAGCAGAGAGCACCGCCAATACTCACCTGCTAAGGGAGAACCCAAAGTCCAATTTTTGCGTCCTGGAGCTCCAATTGAACCCGATGAAGGTAATCGAATTCGAGACGGAGCGGGACGGCTTTGGCAGCGTGTTTCAACCCGCAAGCACCGAAGAATCGAAGACGACGTGATGTCTCAAGAACAAGAGCTTGGAGCATTTATCCAGGAAACGTTTGCTCTAGATATTGTTGAATCTCTTGAAAACGACGAGCGGTATGAACCGACAGCGGCCGTTGATAATGTGCAACGCCGTATGAACAATCTGCGTGAAGAACTCTCACAACCGTTAGAACATCCGACTTGGGGCCCGAAATTGAAGTACAAAGACTTCAAGCGCGGCACCAAGAAATCATGGAATTCTGCGCGTGACCGGATTGCTCGTTATGGTGACGATTTTGATGCCGACGAACGAGGTGCCGACAGAAGTGAATCGCGGCGTACACTACATGATCAAGATAAAGCGATTGCGTATAATTGGGAACAATCGCGCAGGTATTCGCGATATGGCAGCCTCTATTTAGCCACTGGCATATTCTGTGCGTTTATTGTTCTTGCTGCTCTTTTTGTCGACTTTGCTATCATTCAAGAATTTTGGCAACGTGCCCTGGCCAACGAGTTTTTAGATGTGCCGGCGGCGTTTTCAACATCAATTATTGCTAAATCTCTGCAAGTTCTTTTTGCCACAATTGCTATTCATCTGCTCATACGTCATTTGCCCAAAAGTATGATTGTCGGGTTCACTTCCGTGTTGTTCTTACTAACGGTCATTATGTTGTTTGGGCTGGGTTTCTTATTGGCCGATTCTTCTATCCCAGTTGAAAATGCCGCTTTGTTGGATGGTGAATCTGATGAGGGATCACTGGGTTCAGCTCTTGCTGACTATGGAATTCCTTTGGAAGGGACGAGCGATGATGTATCCAGCAATGGAACAATCAACGACGCGGTTATTCCAGAATGGGCTCAAGAGTTTCTTAATATTGGCCGTGCTGTTGGATGGTTGATTGCGCTTACGAGTATATTCTTTGTAGTCGCAAGCGTTGGCGCACTGTTCCTTCTTTGGACGGAAAAAAACATACGCAATTTCATAATTGCACGCGACTTTAGTGACCGAAGTGGTGGTACGACAAACCTTAGACGGCTGGAAGCTCTCAACGTTCATCTGACGTCTCGCAATTAGCGCCGCCTATGAGTGTTTTGAGAAAAGGCGCATCTGCTCTGTTTCAGGTGCGCCTTTTCTTGTAGTCTTCTAATTCATCGGGCAGATTTTTGTTGTGGAGGGTGGAAATGAAAAAAATACTTATTGGGCTTGCCATCTTTGCGGTCGGTATAGGAGGTGTTGTCGTAGCTTCAGGTGGGCTTGCCACGGCAATGACAAGTAAAGAGGCAACAAGTAATGGAGCTGCTGATTATCAAAATTACGATCTGCGGCGAATTGTAATTGGCCTCGACTTATCAGCCTCAAATCCCCTTGTAGATGATGAGCGGTACGCGCGAAAAGTAGCCAAACGCATTGGCAAAGATGTTGGCACGATGAAATTTCGCTCCGAAATAATGATCCGCACATTTGGTGCCTATGATCCGTCGAATAATCCGTTTGCTTATGATGCAGTGGTGTCGGCACGCAATAGACCTGAATCTCTCAAAAAAGATGTCGTGGCATTTGTGTCAAGCGTACCGGGGCTCATCGACAAAGGTGTTTTGGAGTCTCAGAATTCAACCAACATTCTCGCGTTTCTGGAAAACGTTTCTGAAGATTTAGATTGTCGCGATGACTACAAAGAAATGCCGACGACGGTCATTCTTGTAACCGACGGTGTCGAGGATTCAGAATATGCAAATCTGTCTCATTCCCGAGGAAAACTTCCCTTACCAGATGGGAAAATTTTTTATCGGTGCTATGAGTTGCAGATCCTGGGTATCGGGCGCGGCATTGGCGGACCTAAAGAAACACGCCGCCTTCGAGACGTATGGGCGGTTTGGTCCAAGGCTGCTGGTTTCAAGCACTTTACGGCCCTTAACGATTGGTGAGACCGGATTTCGAAGAATTAGGCATTTCAAGCATTGATTTATTTAGCCAAACTGAGTGAGCAATTTAGTTGTGACGCGGATCAAAACTAGGAGTGAGCTCAATCACCTAGCCCAATCACTCGGCCAAAGAGATTCTCAAATTGCTAATGCACTCACCAAGACGGGCCCGTTACCTTTCCGCAATCGACCGGCTACTTTTGCCTCGCTCTTACACGCAATCGTCAGTCAACAAGTCTCCGTTGTAAGCGCTCAGGCAATGTGGAAACGCATTGAGGCTCAAGTTCGACCGCTTAGCCCTCAACAATTTTTGGATTTGGACGAGAACATTGTTGAGCAACTTGGATTGAGCGGAGCCAAGAAAACCTATTGTCGCGCACTCAGTGAAGCATTGGTGATGGGCTCTCTAAATTTGAGTCGATTGTCTAATTTAACTGATCAAGATGCGCTGGAAGTTTTGCAGCAAGTCAAAGGAATTGGTCGATGGACAGCCGAGATATTTTTGCTGTTCAGCTTGGGTCGCGCAGACATTTGGCCTGCGGGAGATGTTGCCTTGCGCACTGCAGCTCAAGCCTTGTTAGCGCTTCCAGAACGACCTGATGTTGAGGAAATGGATGTCCTAGGTGAAAAGTGGCGGCCCCTGAGAGGTGTGGCAGCCCAGGTTCTCTGGGCATTTTATCGTGTTGAAAAAGGACTAGTGCAAGGTTAACGAACCGTCACCAAGGACAAGTAGATTTTACAAATGGGGTGCTTCTCGCGGCTGAAAT
>JAJFIN010000007.1 GCA_021774955.1 Alphaproteobacteria bacterium
AAAACCCGCGGCAATTGCAGTGTCAATCGCCGCTTGTTCTTCGACACGATGAAAGGCAACATTGTCGGCTCCGGCATTGCCATCGTGATCAATGATGCCCATGACACCGCCGGGCTTGAGGAGTTGGCGCACAGTCGTCAAAGCACCGAGCGCTAATTCAGGATCAAAATTGTACATGTCGTGGAAGTTCAAGGCGGTAATCGCCGCGTCGATTGTACCTGGTTCGATGCCGATATCATCTAGCCCACGATCCCAGCGAACAACATTGGGAAGCCGGTTGTCGGCAAAGCGCGCGGTGAGTGCTTTATCATTGGCGCCATCGCGAAATTTCAAAACTGATTCCGGGTTCTGCGCATAGACTTTGCCGCTATCGCCCACAGCATAAGACATCACTTCAGAGTAATAGCCACCACCAGCAATGAGATCGAGCACGGTCATGCCTTCTTCGACACCCAAAAAGGTCACCACTTCGGCTGGCTTGCGGTTGGCGTCGCGAGCTTTGTCTTCGTCGGCGCGGGTTGGGTTATCTAACGCAGTCGTAAGTTTTTCTAAGGCTGTCGGACCAGTATCTGCTGGCTCTTTCGTGTCGCAAGCGCTGATCGCGAGGGCGGACATCAATGACATAGCTATGGCAAATGATTTCATATCGAAGGTCTCTCATTTGATCGGTGGATTGGAAATTCGGTGTGTCGACGCTAACAGTTTCCGCGCGCCCACGCCATAGCGCTCTGTCACAAAGGATGCACAGACTTAGGGGAAACTATCACTCAGCGGCGATCGCACTGTCCGCCTGGCTCTCATGTGCGGTGATGTAATCCCGGGTCAAAGGCACCGCATCTTGTTGTTTGGTCAGTTGGATTTGGAAAACCACATGGCCGCAATGGCGGAAGGCAACCTCGCTCAATACCAGATAATATTCCCACATCCGGCAGAAGCGCTCGTCATACTGGTCGCGGATTTTATCTCGGTTGGCGGCGAAGCGGGCGCGCCATTCTTTCAGAGTGTCAGCATAATGGAGCCGTAGGATTTCGAGATCGGTCATATAAAGTCCCGATTGCTCGATAGCGGGAATGACTTCCGACATGGAGGGGATGTAACCGCCAGGAAAGATATATTTGGCAACCCAGGCATTGGTGGCAAGCGGTCCTTGAGTGCGACCAATGGTATGAACCAGCGCAATACCATCATCCGTAAGGGTATCATAAAGCGTATCGAAAAATTCGTTATAATGGCTGGCGCCGACATGCTCGAACATCCCAACTGAGACAATGCGATCGAATTTTTTATCGAGGTGGCGATAATCTTTCAAGGCGAAGTCAAGCCTATTCGTTAGACCTTCTTTGACCGCCCGCTCTTTGCAGGTTGCCAATTGATTTTCAGAAAGCGTGATGCCGGTAACATTCGCGCCCGATGCTTGGGCCAGATGCAGGGCCAGCCCGCCCCAACCGCAACCAATATCCAAAACGGAAAGATCCGGTTTCAAATGAAGCTTTGCTTCAAGATGGATTTTTTTTCGGTGTTGCGCGCTTTCCAGGCTTTCCTCAGGATAGGCAAAATAGGCACACGAATATTGCCGGTCATCGTCGAGAAACAGATCGTAAAGCTCATCCGAAAGATCATAATGATGTGCCACATTGGCGCGCGACCGGCGGATCGGATTATATTGCGTCGACCAATGGAAAAACCGCATGAGAGTGAGCATCGCCCGTGAGCGTTTGTTGGTGAAATTGCGCTGCACGTTCATCGCCAGCAGATCCATCAAGCCAAAGATGTCACTATCTTCAACGATCAGCGTCCCATCCATATAGCCTTCACCGAGGCCGAGATCGCGATTGAATACAATCTTCCATGGCACGGCCGCATTAGTGAAGCGTATGGTCACATGGGGGCCTGGAGCGCCAGCGAATTCATGCGCCCGACCTTTATGATCAATGATCGTTAGTCTTCCGGTTTTGATGAGCTTCTTTAGGCCAATGGATAAGAGAAACATGCCTGTCTCCTCTTTTTTTGCATACGCGCGAGGGTAGCCCGCGATATGTCTGCGCTCATGTTAGTACGAAGCGGTTTCGGGCGACACCGGCCTCACAAAAAGTTGACGGTGCTGACCTGAAACTTCTGCCAGTTTACGGTCTAGGCAGCATGGGAACGTTGATCTCGATCAAAGAAAGAGGCCGGTCAGCCAACCTCGCGAGGGGGTTATTTTCACTATTCGCATTCCGCCAAGGTTTCTGCTAGGTACAGGTTTGCTCCACCCACACCACCAGGATCCTATGGTCAGCGCCGATGACAATGCTAGAAACATTCATAAAACCGATGCACCCGGAAGGCCGCAAATTTGTAGCCATCTTTGCCATTGCCTCGGTATTTCTGTTCTTGTTGTCGAATTTTCTCGGTTGGATCGGCGTCGGGCTGACGGTGTGGTGCTATTATTTCTTCCGCGATCCACCGCGCACCACGCCGACACGCACGGGACTGGTCATCAGCCCGGCAGATGGCGTCATCTCGCTGATCGAAAAAGCCGTGCCCCCGGCCGAATTGGGCATGGCGCCAGAGGCACTCACCCGCGTCAGCGTGTTCATGAACGTCTTCAACTGCCACGTAAACCGCGCGCCGATCGAAGGTAAAGTGTCCGCGCTTGCCTATCGCCCGGGCAAGTTTTTCAATGCCTCACTCGACAAGGCCAGTGTCGACAATGAACGCAACAGTCTGTGCCTTGAGATGGGTGACGGGCGACAAATTGCGGTTGTCCAGATCGCCGGTTTGGTTGCCAGACGCATCCTTTGTTTTGTAACATTTGGGCAGAAGATGAAGACCGGTGAGCGCTTTGGCCTTATTCGCTTTGGCTCACGGGTCGATGTCTATTTGCCTGAGGGGGTTCAGCCGTTGGTCAGCCTGGGGCAGAACATGGTTGCTGGCGAAACGGTTCTGGCTGATCTACAATCTACAGAACCCGCGCGTGAGGGAAGAATGGATTGATCCCATGCAAAAGCCATCCTTAGATAAGCCGAAGCTTGAACTGCCGATCATTCAGCTGATGCCGAACTTGGTGACCATCATCGCCATTTGCGCGGGGTTGACGGCGATCCGGTTCGGCGTTCAAGGCCATTATGAACGCGCGGTCCAGCTCATCTTAGCGGCGGGCGTGCTTGATGGTTTGGACGGCAAACTCG